>NZ_JBHJQI010000006.1:0-91117 GCF_042262805.1 Streptomyces sp. NPDC056361 | reverse complement strand
CCGCGCCGGCGTTCAGACCCCCCCCCCCCCCCCACACCACCCCCCGGGGGGGCCCCCGCGGGCTCCCTTTTGGGCGGACCCCCCCCCGGCGCGCCCCCCCCCCACGAGGCCCCGGGAACGTCCTCAGCCGAAGACGGCGAGGCTCTTCGCCTTGCCCCGCTGGTCCTCGACCAGCGCGAGCAGCGTGCCCTCGGGACCGAAGACCGCGACGGGTCCCTTCGGGTACTCCGGCATCTCCAGGCGGACGCCGTTGAGCAGCAGCTTGGCCCGCTTCTCGTCGACGTCCCAGCGCGGGAACGCCGCCGCGGCCGCGTCGGCGACCGGCATGACCGTGAGGTCCTCCTGGAGCTGTTCCAGGGTCCTGGCCGCGTCCAGCTTGTACGGCCCGACACGGGTGCGGCGCAGCGCGGTCAGGTGACCGCCCACCCCGAGCCCGGCACCGAGGTCCCGGGCCAGCGCGCGGATGTACGTACCGGAAGAGCAGACGACCGAGACGACGAGGTCGACGACGGGCGTGCCGTCCTCGGCCACGGCCTCCCGCACGTCGTACACCCGGAAGGAGGAGACGGTGACCGGGCGGGCCGGGATCTCGAACTCCTCGCCGCCGCGCACGCGCGCGTACGACCGCTTGCCGTCGATCTTGATCGCGGAGACCTTCGACGGCACCTGCATGATCGCGCCGGTGAGCTCGGCGACGCCCGCGTCGATGCCCTCGCGGGTCACCTTGGAGGCGTCGACGGACGCGGTGATCTCGCCCTCGGCGTCGTCGGTGATCGTCGTCTGGCCCAGCCTGATGGTGCCCAGGTACTCCTTCTCGGTCAGCGCGAGGTGACCGAGGAGCTTGGTCGCCCGCTCCACGCCGAGGACGAGGACGCCGGTGGCCATGGGGTCGAGCGTGCCGGCGTGGCCGACGCGGCGGGTCCTGGCGATCCCGCGCATCTTGGCCACGACGTCGTGCGAGGTGAAGCCCGACGGCTTGTCGACGATGACAAGGCCGTCGGGCGTCTTGGCTGCGGTGCTCATTCGGCGGCTTCGTCCTCGCCCGGCTTCTTGTAGGGGTCGGCGTCGCCCGCGAAGGAGGCGCCCGAGGAGGCCTCCCGCACCTGGGCGTCCGAGGCCCGCGCCTTGTCGAGGAGGTCCTCGATCGTCTTGGCGTTCTCCGGGAGGGCGTCGGCCACGAAGGTCAGGGTCGGGGTGAACTTGGTCCCCGCCGCCCGGCCCACGGCCGAACGGAGGATGCCCTTGGCGCTCTCCAGACCGGCCGCGGCGCTCGCGCGCTCCTCGTCGTCGCCGTAGACCGTGTAGAAGACCGTGGCCTCCCGCAGGTCACCGGTGACGCGGGTGTCCGTGATGGTCACGTGCGTACCCAGGCGGGGGTCCTTGATGCCGCGCTGCAGCTTCTCGGCGACCACCTCCCGGATGAGGTCCGCCAGCTTCTTCGCCCGCGCGTTGTCGGCCACTGGTCCTTCTCCTTCTTTGCCTTGCTCAAGTCAGTCTTCATCAGTGTGGAGCCTGCGGCGCACCGACAGCAGCTCCACCTCGGGACGCGCGGCGACGAGCCGCTCACAGCGGTCGAGCACGTCCGACACGAACCCCGGGTCCCCGGACACCAGCGCGACGCCCAGCCGGGCCCTGCGGTGGAGGTCCTGGTCGCCCACCTCGGCCGCGCTCACGGAGAACTTGCGCTGGAGCTCGGCGACGATGGGCCGGACGACGGAGCGTTTCTCCTTCAACGAATGGACGTCGCCGAGGAGCAGATCGAAGGACAGAGTCCCCACGTACATGCGGTGCCGGATGTCCCGCCGGTTCGGGTTCGGTGGCCTGCCGGGCCGTCGCTCGGCAGGGACACCAGAACCGTACACGCAACGGCCGGGGCCGATCGACGGAAATATCTTCCGCCGACCGGCCCCGGACGCAGCCCTACGCGTTACGCGCGCGGCTTCTCGCGCATCTCGTACGTCGCGATGACGTCGTCGATCTTGATGTCGTTGAAGTTTCCGAGGTTGATACCACCCTCGAAGCCTTCGCGGATCTCGGTGACGTCGTCCTTGAAGCGGCGCAGACCGTGGATCGTGAGGTCCTCGGCGATGACCTTGCCGTCGCGGACGAGGCGCGCCTTGGTGTTGCGCTTGACCTCGCCGGAGCGGATGAGGACACCGGCGATGTTGCCCAGCTTGGACGAGCGGAAGACCTCGCGGATCTCCGCCGTACCGAGCTCGACCTCTTCGTACTCCGGCTTGAGGAGACCCTTCAGGGCCGCCTCGATCTCCTCGATGGCCTGGTAGATCACCGAGTAGTACCGGACGTCGACGCCCTCGCGCTCCGCCATCTGCGCGGCACGGCCGGCCGCACGGACGTTGTAGCCGATGACGATGGCGTCGGAGCCCATCGCCAGGTCGATGTCGGACTCGGTGACCGCACCCACACCGCGGTGCAGGACGCGGATGTCGACCTCTTCGCCGACGTCGAGCTGGAGCAGCGAGGCTTCGAGGGCCTCGACGGCACCGGACGCGTCACCCTTGATGATGAGGTTGAGTTCCTGGACCAGACCGGCCTTGAGCACCTTGTCGAGGTCCTCGAGGGACACCCGGCGGACGCGCTTGGCGAAGGCGGCGTTGCGCTCACGCGCAGCGCGCTTCTCGGCGATCTGACGGGCCGTACGGTCCTCGTCGACGACCAGGAGGTTGTCGCCGGCACCCGGCACGTTGGTGAGACCGAGCACCAGGACGGGAGTCGACGGGGTCGCCTCCTCGACGTTGTTGCCCTTGTCGTCGAGCATCGCCCGGACGCGGCCGTACGCGTCGCCGACCACCACGGTGTCGCCGATGCGCAGCGTTCCGCGCTGGACCAGGACGGTCGAGACGGCACCGCGACCGCGGTCGAGGTGGGACTCGATCGCAATACCCTGCGCGTCCTGGTTCGGGTTGGCCCGAAGGTCGAGCGAGGCGTCGGCGGTGAGGACGACGGCCTCCAGCAGGGAGTCGATGTGCAGACCCTGCTTGGCGGAGATGTCGACGAACATCGTGTCGCCGCCGTACTCCTCGGCCACCAGACCGAACTCGGTCAGCTGACCGCGGACCTTGACCGGGTCGGCACCCTCGACGTCGATCTTGTTGACCGCGACGACGATCGGGACGCCGGCGGCCTTGGCGTGGTTGAGCGCCTCGATCGTCTGCGGCATGACGCCGTCGTTGGCCGCGACCACGAGGATCGCGATGTCGGTCGACTTCGCACCACGGGCACGCATGGCGGTGAACGCCTCGTGACCCGGGGTGTCGATGAAGGTGATGCGACGCTCTTCGCCGTTGACCTCGGTACCCACCTGGTAGGCACCGATGTGCTGGGTGATGCCACCGGCCTCGCCCGCGACGACGTTCGTCTTGCGGATCGCGTCGAGCAGTCGGGTCTTACCGTGGTCGACGTGACCCATGACGGTGACGACCGGCGGACGGGAGACCAGAGCCTCTTCGCCGCCCTCGTCCTCGCCGAACTCGATGTCGAAGGACTCGAGAAGCTCGCGGTCCTCCTCCTCCGGGCTGACGATCTGGACGACGTAGTTCATCTCTTCGCCGAGCATCGTCAGCGTGTCGTCGGAGACCGACTGCGTGGCCGTGACCATCTCACCGAGGTTCATCATCACCGCGACGAGCGACGCCGGGTTGGCGCCGATCTTCTCGGCGAAGTCGGTGAGGGAGGCACCGCGCGACAGGCGAATGGTGTCGCCGTTGCCGCGGGGCAGCATCACGCCGCCCACGGACGGGGCCTGCATGGCCTCGTACTCCTGGCGCCTCTGACGCTTCGACTTGCGACCACGACGCGCGGGACCACCGGGACGACCGAAGGCGCCCTGCGTGCCACCACGGGCACCCGGACCACCGGGACGGCCACCGAAGCCACCGGGACGACCGCCGAAGCCGCCGCCACCGCCGCCGGGACCACCCGGACGACCGCCGCCGCCACCCGGACCACCGGGACGGCCGGCGAAGCCGCCGCCACCGCCGCCGGGACCGGCCGGACGACCGGCGAAGCCGGGACGACCGCCACCGCCGCCGCCGGGACCACCCGGACGACCGCCGGGGCCACCGGGACCACGACCGCCAGGACCGGGACGCGGGCCGGCAGCGGGACGCTGCGGCATCATGCCCGGGTTCGGACGGTTACCGCCGGGCGCGCCGCCCGGACGGGGAGCCTGCGGACGCGGCATGCCACCGGGGGTGGGACGCGCGCCGCCCTGGCCCTGCGGACGCGGGGCGCCACCGGGGCCACCCTGCGGACGCGGGGCGCCCGGAACGGCGCCGGGGCCGCCCTGCGGACGCGGGGCGCCGCCACCGGGGCGGGGCGACTGCGGTCGCGCCATGCCGGTGGAGCCACCCGAGGTGAACGGGTTGTTGCCGGGACGCGGACCGGCCGGACGGGCACCGCCCGGACGGGGGGCCTGCTGGCCACCGGGACGCGGAGCACCCTGACCCTGCGGGCGGGGAGCCTGCTGACCCGGACGGGCGGCAGCCGGGCGGGGGCCCGGGGTCGCGCCGGCGGGGCGCTGGGCGGCCGGAGCCGCCGGAGGCGCGGTGAATTCCGGGGTCGTCGGAGCCGGGGAGGCCGGCGCCGGCTTCGGCGCGGCCGCGGGCTTCGGACCCGGGGTGGGACGCGTGCCGCCGGGGGCAGGCGTCGCGGGCTTCTCCGCAACCGCGGGCTTGGGCGCCGGGGTGGGCGCGCCAGGCTTCGGGGCGGCGGGACGAGCAGCCTGCGCCGGGGACGGCGCGGCGGATGCCGGCGCCGGCTTCGGCGCGGCGGGGGAAGGCGTCGCCTTGCGGGGCGCGCCGGGCTTCGCTGCGGTCTTGCCGGCGCCACCGCCGGGACCCTGCAAAGCATCAGTCAACTTGCGCACGACCGGCGCCTCGATCGTCGAGGACGCCGAACGGACGAATTCACCGAGTTCTTGGAGCTTGGCCATGACGACCTTGCTCTCTACGCCGAACTCCTTGGCGAGTTCGTATACCCGGACCTTAGCCACTTCGCTCCTTTTAGGTCCGGTTACCGCCGGACCGTCGCTACTTCATGGGCGTACTCATCGCGTACTCATCGAGTGCTCATCGCAATCTCGACCTACTTCCAACTCGCGAGGTACCTGACCGCACGGTGATCCGTGCCGTACTTCTTCACTGCGGTGCCGACCGCTCGACGTGGTGACGCAGTTCCGCCGTGTCGAGCGGTCCCTGGACCTTGAAGGCCCTGGGGAACGCCCGGCGGCGGACCGCAAGGTCGAGACAGACCACGGCGGGGTGCACGTACGCACCCCGGCCGGGCAGCGTACCGCGATCATCCGGAACACACTCGTCCTTGATCACCACGATCCGCAGCAGATCGCTCTTGGCCGCTCGCTCCCGACATCCCACACAGGTTCGTTCAGGGCATACGCGGGCTTGCGTCCGGCCAGACACGATTAAGTCTACCTCCCCGTACCGACCCCACCCGTTTGGGGCAAGAATCGAACAGTTGTTGGCCAAAAACGATCTCAGTCCTGCGGACCGGCCGGCTCCGTGTCCGGACGGATGTCGATCCGCCAGCCGGTGAGGCGCGCGGCGAGGCGGGCGTTCTGGCCCTCCTTGCCGATCGCCAGCGACAGCTGGTAGTCCGGCACCGTCACCCGGGCGGAACGGGCGGCCAGGTCGACGACCTCGACCTTGGAGACCCGCGCCGGGGAGAGCGCGTTCGCCACCATCTCGGCCGGGTCGTCCGACCAGTCGACGATGTCGATCTTCTCGCCGAGCAGCTCCGCCATCACGTTGCGGACGCGGCTGCCCATCGGGCCGATGCAAGCGCCCTTGGGGTTCAGGCCCGAACGGGTGGAACGGACGGCGATCTTGGTGCGGTGGCCGGCCTCACGGGCGATGGCGGCGATCTCGACGGAACCGTCGGCGATCTCCGGCACCTCCAGGGCGAACAGCTTCTTCACCAGATTGGGGTGGGTGCGCGAAAGGGTGACGGACGGACCGCGGACACCCTTGGCCACCCGGACGACGTACGTCCGCAGGCGCAGGCCGTGCGTGTAGTCCTCGCCCGGCACCTGCTCCTGGACCGGGAGGATGGCCTCCAGCTTGTCGTCCAGACGGACCAGGACGTTCTTCGGGTCCTTGCCCTGCTGCACCACACCGGCGACGACATCGCCCTCGCGGCGCGCGTACTCGCCGAACGTCACGTCGTTCTCGGCGTCACGCAGCCGCTGCTGGATGACCTGGCGGGCGGTGCTCGCCGCGATCCGGCCGAAGTCCGACGGGGTGTCGTCGAAGTCCTTGGGCTCCTGGCCCTCCTCCAGCTCGGAGGGGTCTTCCTTCGCCCACACCGTCACGTGACCGGTCTGCCGGTTCAGCTCCACGCGCGCGTGGCGGCGGGCGTCGGGGGTGCGGTGGTAGGCGATGAGGAGGGCCGACTCGATCGCCTCGACCAGCAGGTCGAAGGAGATCTCCTTCTCATGCGCCAAGCCCTTGAGCAGCTTCACGTCGATGTCCACGGCTACGCCTCCTCTTCCTTCTTGTCCTTGCGGTTGAACTCGATCTCGACACGCGCCTTGGCGATGTCGGCGAACGCGACCCGGCGGGCGGTGGGCTTGCGCCCCTTCACGCCCGGCACTTCGAGGTCGAGGCCGTCCTCGTCCACGGCGAGGATGCGGGCGACGAGGTCGCCCTCCTCGGCCAGCTGGAGCTTGACCAGGCGGCCGGTGGCCCGCACGTAGTGGCGGTGCTCGGTCAGGGGGCGGTCGGCGCCGGGGGAGCTGACTTCGAGGACGTACTCGCCCTCGCCCATCGCGTCGGTCTCGTCGAGCTTCTCGGAGATCGCGCGGCTCAGCTCGGCACAGGCGTCCAGCTCCACGCCCTCGTCCGAGTCGACGACGATCCGCAGCAGTCCGCGGCGGCCGGCCCGGGACACCTCGATCTCTTCCAGATCCAGGTCCTTCGCGGCGACGAGCGGCTCCACGATTCCGCGCAGCCTGTCGCTCTGGGTGGTGCTCATCCGGGTGACTCCTCGGCCGCGTGTGCTGTTGTGGGTTCGTCGCGTGTCAGACCAAAGGGTATCCGGTCCCGGAGGGTGTTGCCGTCCACCGCCCCGGGGCCCGCGGGTACGCTCGCCTGCGGTGATCCAGACGATCTTCGACGACGGACGACAGCCGAGGGAGAAGGCGTGACGACGACGGGCAGGCGCGCGCTCCTGGTAGCGGGCGCGGCGGCGGGAGCGGCGGCCCTCGCCGGCTGCGGCTCCCCATCCGACGGCGGCACGCCGCCGCCGAGCGCCGCCGAACGGGAGGCCCAACGGGAGGCCGAACGAGTGGCGCGCGCCGAGGCGGCGCTCCGACAGCGCGCCGTGGCCTCCGCGCGCGGCCTGCTGGAACGCTACGACGCCACCCTCGCCGCGCACCCCGCCCTCGCCCCCCGCCTGACCCCGCTGCGGCGCTCGGTGGCGGCCCACGCGGCGGCCCTCGGCGAAGGCGGCACGACGGTGGCCCCCGCGCCGGACTCCGCGAAGGCCTCCGCCGCACCGCCCGCGACCTCGTCCACCACGCCGCCCGCCACCGCGACCACACCCGCCGGCCCCGCGCCGCTGCCGGTGCCCGCCGACCCCCGGGCGGCGCTGAAGGAGCTCGCCGCCGCCGCGCGCACCGCCGCCGACGGGCACACGGCCGCCCTGCTCACCGCCCCGCCCGAGTACGCCCGGCTGCTCGCCTCCGTGGCGGCGGCCGGCGCCGCCCACGCCTACCTGCTGACCGAAGGAGCACGGGCATGACCGCCCTCGACGCGGCGCAGGCCGCCCTGGCCGCCGAGCACGCGGCGGTCTACGGGTACGGGGTCGTCGGCGGCCGGATCGGCACGGAACGACGCCCCGAGGCCACCGCCGCCTACGAGGCCCACCGGGCGCGCCGGGACGCACTGCGCCGCACCGTCCGCGACCTCGGCGGCACGCCCGTCGCCTCCGAGGCCGCGTACGAGCTGCCCTTCCGGGTCGCGGACCCGGCCGGCGCCGTGCGCCTGGCGGCCATCCTGGAGGACCGGGTGGCCGGCGCGTACTCCGACCTCGTACGGGCCGCCGGCGGCCCACTGCGCCGCGAGGCCGCCGCCGCGCTCCGGGAGACGGCGGTACGGGCCGTCCGCTGGCGCGGCAGCGACGTAACCTTTCCTGGGCTCGCCGAGCGGGTGTGAGCCCCGACCCGACCGAAGGAAACGACGCACGCATGGGTTTCGAACCGCCGCAGCGACTCGCCAGGACCCTCGGCGAGGCGTACGGGGACGCCGCGGCGGCCGAGTGGCTCGCGAAGCTGCCCGGGCTCGCCGACAAGGCCCTCGGCCACGCCTCCCTGGACGCCGAACGGGTGATGGCCCCCGGCGGACGCAGCAGCCTCGTCGCCCTCGTCCGGCGACCCGACGGCTCCCCCGCCGCGCTCAAGATCGCCCCCCCGTTCACCCGACCGGACCTGGAACGGGACGCCCTCGCGCACTGGAACGGCTGGGGCGCGGTCCAGCTCCTCGACGAGGCAGGGCAGGACGCGCTCGTCCTCGAACGCCTCCACCCCGAGGTCTCGCTGCGCTCCCTCCCCGAGGCGAAGGCGCTCCTCGAAGCCGCCGGGACCGTACGCAAGCTGTGGGTCGAGCCCCCGGCCGGGCACGGCTTCGAGACGGTGGCCGAGCGCACGGCCCGCCAGGCCCGGGCCATGGACCCCTACCTCTCACAGCCCGACTCCGCCGAGACCGCCGCGCTGACCGCCGCGGCCCTCGCCGCACGCGAGGAGCTCGTCGCCACCCCCACCGAGTCCCTGCTGCTGCACGGCAACTTCCGCCAGGGCAAGGTGCTCGCCGGCGACCGGGCGCCCTGGCTGGCCGTCGGCCCCGAGCCGCTGGTCGGCGAGCGGGCCTACGACCTCGCCCGGCTCGTCCGCGACCGGGTCGAGGACCTCGTCGCCGCCTCCTCGGGCGCCTCTGCGGCCCGCCGGCGGGTCAACAAACTGGCCGACTCCCTCGACCTCGACCGGGAACGGCTCCGGGGCTGGACCCTCTTCCGCGCCGTCGAATCGGGGACGCGGGCGCTGACCGCCGGACGGCGGCAGGATGCCGAGCTGCTCCTGGAGTTCGCGAGCTGGCTATAGGGGAATACCCTTTTTGTACTGTTCGGCTCGAATCCAGGGGGCCGTGATGATCCAAGAGCTGCTGATGGCGGCGGCCGGCGCGGCCGCGGCGGCCGCGGTGTACACGGCCGCGGCGGCACGGGTGGTCAAGCAGTACGAGCGCGGCGTCGTCTTCCGCTTCGGCCGGCTGCGCGACGGCATCCGCTCCCCCGGCTTCACCATGATCCTTCCGGTCGTCGACCACCTCCACAAGGTCAACATGCAGATCGTCACGATGCCCGTCCCCGCGCAGGAGGGCATCACCCGGGACAACGTGACCGTCCGCGTCGACGCCGTCGTCTACTTCAAGGTCGTCGACGCCGCCGACGCGCTCATCCGCGTCGAGGACTACAAGTTCGCCGTCTCCCAGATGGCACAGACCTCGCTCCGCTCCATCATCGGCAAGAGCGACCTCGACGACCTCCTCTCCAACCGCGAGAAGCTCAACCAAGGCCTCGAGCTCATGCTCGACAGCCCCGCCATGGGCTGGGGCGTCGCCATCGACCGCGTCGAGATCAAGGACGTCTCCCTCCCCGAGACCATGAAGCGCTCCATGGCCCGCCAGGCCGAAGCCGACCGCGAACGGCGCGCCCGCGTCATCAACGCCGACGCCGAACTCCAGGCCTCCAAGAAGCTCGCCGAAGCGGCGGGCGTCATGTCCGCCCAGCCCGCGGCGCTCCAGCTCCGCCTCCTCCAGACCGTCATGGCCGTCTCCGCCGAGAAGAACTCCACCCTCGTCCTCCCCATCCCCGTCGAGCTCCTCCGCTTCCTCGAACGCGCCGCGCCCGGTTCCGCGGCGCCCGACTCCGACGAAGCCCCGTCGCTCCCCAGCGACGCCTACCTCCGAGGCCACGCCGACGCCCTCGACTCCATCGGCGACCTCACCGGCCCCTCCATCGACCCGACACCACACGAACCGGACGCCTAGGAGAGGTAGGGGTGCCGGGCCCCCGGGGTGGGGGGCCCGGTGGGTGGGTCAGGCGGTGAGGTGGGTGAGGGCTTCGGCGATGGTGAGTTCCTGGCGGTCGCCGGTGCGGCGGTCCTTGAGTTCGAGGACGCCCTCGGCGGCACGGCGGCCGGCGACGAGGATCTTGGGGACGCCCATGAGCTCGGAGTCGGTGAACTTGACGCCCGGGGAGACGCCGGGGCGGTCGTCGACGAGGACGCGGAGCCCGGCGGCGGCGAGCTTGTCGGAGACCTCGAGCGCGAGCTCGGTCTGGAGGGCCTTGCCGGCGGCGACGACGTGGACGTCGGCGGGGGCGACCTCGGCGGGCCAGCAGAGGCCCTTGTCGTCGGCGGTCTGCTCGGCGAGGGCGGCGACGGCGCGGGAGACGCCGATGCCGTAGGAGCCCATGGTGACGCGGACGGGCTTGCCGTTCTGGCCGAGGACGTCGAGCTTGAGGGCGTCGGCGTACTTGCGGCCGAGCTGGAAGATGTGGCCGATCTCGATGGCGCGGTCCAGCTTGAGGCCGGTGCCGCACTTGGGGCACGGGTCGCCTTCCTGGACGACGACGACGTCGACGTACTCGGTGACCTCGAAGTCGCGGCCCGCGACGACGTTCTTCGCGTGCATCCCGTCCTTGTTGGCGCCCGTGATCCACGCGGTGCCCGGCGCGATGCGGGGGTCGGCGATGTAGGTGACCTTGTCGAGGCCCTGGGGGCCGACGTAGCCGCGGACGAGGTCGGGGCGGGCGGCGAAGTCGGTCTCGGTGACCAGCTCGACGGCGGCGGGGGCGAAGTGCGCCTCGACCTTGTCCATGTCGACCTCGCGGTCGCCGGGGACGCCGACGGCGACGATCTCGCCGTCGACCTTCACGAGGAGGTTCTTCAGGGTGGCGGAGGCCGGCACGCCCAGCGAGGCGGCGAGCGTCTCGATCGTGGGGGTGTCGGGGGTGGGGATCTCCTCGGCGGCGGGGACCGAGGCGGCGTCGACCGTCTTGACCGCCTGGTAGACGGCCTCGGTGTTCGCCGCGAAGTCGCAGTTCGGGCAGTCGGCGAAGGTGTCCTCGCCGGCCTCGGCGGGGGCGAGGAACTCCTCGGACTTCGAGCCGCCCATCGCGCCCGCGGTGGCGGCGCAGATGCGGTAGTCGAGGCCGAGGCGCTCGAAGACGCGCTGGTAGGCCTGGCGGTGCAGGGCGTAGGACTGGGCGAGGCCCTCGTCCTCGGTGTCGAAGGAGTAGGAGTCCTTCATGAGGAACTCGCGGCCGCGGAGGATGCCGGCCCGGGGGCGGGCCTCGTCGCGGAACTTCGTCTGGATCTGGTACAGGATGACCGGCAGGTCCTTGTACGAGGAGCACTGGTCCTTGACCAGGAGGGTGAAGATCTCCTCGTGGGTCGGGCCGAGGAGGTAGTCGCCGCCCTTGCGGTCCTGGAGGCGGAACAGCTCGGCGCCGTACTCCTCCCAGCGGCCGGTCGCCTCGTAGGGCTCGCGGGGCAGGAGGGCGGGGAGGGAGACCTCCTGGGCGCCGATGGCGTCCATCTCCTCGCGGACGATGCGCTCGACGTTGGCGAGGACCTTCTTGCCGAGGGGCAGCCAGCTCCAGATGCCGGCGGCGGTGCGGCGGACGTAGCCCGCGCGGACGAGGAGCTTGTGGCTGAGGACCTCGGCGTCCGCCGGGTCGTCGCGCAGCGTCTTCGCCATCAACTGGGACATGCGCTGGACCGGTGCGTTGGCCATGATTCTCGTACTCCTGCCGGGACTGACGTTGATGGCCCCGAGGTTAGCCGGGCCGCCCCTGGTCGGAGAAATCAGTTCCGGCGCAGCAGCGGCAGCGGCGCGCCCATCACGGCGTACGGGCGGGCGGCGCTCGGGAAGTGCACCTGGCGGGCGAGGTCGCGGTAGCCGAGGGTGCGGTAGAGGCCGCGGGCCGGGGAGTCGATGTCGATCGCGGAGAGGATCGAGCGGGGTTCCGCGGCGCCGTCGGTGATGGTCGTGATCAGTTCCCGGCCCACGCCCCGGCCCTGGAAGTCCGGGTGGACGTGCAGTTCGGTGATGACGAAGGAGTCGTCGAGCCAGTCGGCGGTGCCGGTGGCCCGGAGGTACGACTCGACGACGGTGGACCACCAGTGGGTGCGGTCGTTGGGCATGCCGTACACGAAGCCGACGAGCCGGCCGTCGGGGGTGGTGGCCCCGTAGGCGCGGGCGCCGGGGCTGAGCAGGTGGCGCAGCACGATGTGGCGGCGCACGGCGACCTCGCCCGCGTCCAGGCCGAAGGCGAGCGCCTGTACGTCGAGGGCCTCGTCCACCCGGGCGGCGAGATTGACCGGCCCGATCACGACCTCTGCGTCATCCATGCGGCGCACCCTACAAGCGGCCGGGGCCTCAGAACAGCACGCTCATGAAGGCGCCCGTCTCGCGGAAGCCGACTCGGCGGTACGCGGCCCTCGCGGGGGTGTTGTAGTCGTTGACGTACAGGCTCACGACGGGTGCGACGTCCGCCAGGGCGTACTGGAGCACGGCGGCCATGCCGGTCTCGGACAGGCCCTTGCCGCGGTGCTCGGGGGCGACCCAGACGCCCTGGATCTGGCAGGCCTGGCGGGTCGCGGCGCCGATCTCGGCCTTGAAGACGACCTTGCCGTCCTCGATGCGGGCGAAGGAGCGGCCCGCCCCGACCAGCTCGGCGACCCGGGCCTGGTAGAGGAGTCCCCCGTCGTTGGCGAGCGGGGAGATGCCGACCTCCTCGGTGAACATGGCCACGCAGGCGGGCATGATCGCCTCCATCTCGTCCTTGCGGACGCGGCGCACGAGCGCGTCGGGGGTGACGGTGGCGGAGGGCTCCTCGGTGACCATCAGCGGCTGGCGGGCCCTGACGTCCCGGGCGGGGCCCCAGCTGGGCTCCAGGAGCCGCCAGAGTTCGGCGGTGGGTTCGGCCGGGCCGACGATCGACGAGCAGCGGCGGCCGATCCTGCGGGCCCGTTCGGCGAAGGCGCGGACGGCCTCGGGGGTCGCGCAGATGGGCACGAGGTTGGCGCCGGAGTAGCAGAGGGAGCGCAGTCTGCCCTCGGTGTACCAGCCCCACATCTCGCCCCCGAGCCGCCAGGGGTCGAGCCCCGCGACCTGGACGCGCGCGGCCACGAAGGCGTTCTCGACGGGGGCGCTCTCCAGGACGGCGAGCGCGGCGCCGAGGTCGGCGGGTTCGAGGACCCGGGTGGTCGTCTGTGTCAACACGAGGGGGCCTCACGGTGCGGTCTGCTGGTCTCCGCACTGTACCCCCGTGCCCTGAGCGAGGGGCCGCCCCGCATGCGCGAAGCCCCTCCGCCCGGTGGGGTGGAGGGGCTTCGCGCATGCGGTGGAGGGCGGGCGCCGTCGGCGTCCGCGGTGTCAGACGCCGATGGCGACGGTCGGCTCGCCGCTGGCGATGCCGTCCTTCTCCATCTGCTCGGCGATCTTGAGCGCCTCTTCGATGAGGGTCTCGACGATCTTCGACTCGGGGACGGTCTTGATGACCTCGCCCTTCACGAAGATCTGGCCCTTGCCGTTGCCGGAGGCGACGCCGAGGTCGGCCTCGCGGGCCTCGCCGGGGCCGTTGACGACGCAGCCCATGACGGCGACGCGCAGCGGGACGGTCATGCCGTCGAGGCCGGCGGTGACCTCCTCGGCGAGCTTGTAGACGTCGACCTGGGCGCGGCCGCAGGACGGGCAGGAGACGATCTCCAGGCGGCGCTGGCGCAGGTTCAGCGACTCCAGGATCTGGATGCCGACCTTGATCTCCTCGACCGGCGGGGCGGAGAGCGAGACGCGGATGGTGTCGCCGATGCCCTGGGAGAGCAGCGCGCCGAAGGCGACGGCCGACTTGATGGTGCCCTGGAAGGCCGGACCGGCCTCGGTGACGCCGAGGTGCAGCGGGTAGTCGGACTGGGCCGCGAGCTGGCGGTAGGCCTCGACCATCACGACCGGGTCGTTGTGCTTGACCGAGATCTTGATGTCGCGGAAGCCGTGCTCCTCGAAGAGGGACGCCTCCCAGAGGGCGGACTCGACGAGCGCCTCGGGGGTGGCCTTGCCGTACTTCTTCAGGAGCCGCGCGTCGAGCGAACCGGCGTTGACGCCGATGCGGATCGGGGTGCCGGCGTCGCCGGCCGCCTTGGCGATCTCCTTGACCTTGTCGTCGAACTGCTTGATGTTGCCCGGGTTGACGCGGACGGCCGCGCAGCCGGCGTCGATCGCGGCGAAGACGTACTTCGGCTGGAAGTGGATGTCGGCGATGACGGGGATCGACGACTTCCGGGCGATGGTGGCGAGCGCGTCGGCGTCGTCCTGGGTGGGACAGGCGACGCGCACGATCTGGCAGCCGGAGGCGGTGAGCTCGGCGATCTGCTGGAGCGTGGCGCCGATGTCGGACGTGCGGGTCGTGGTCATCGACTGCACGGAGACGGGGGCGTCACCGCCGACGGCCACGCTGCCGACCTGGATCTGGCGGCTCTTGCGCCGCTCGGCGAGCCGGGTCGGGACGGTCGGGATACCGAGAGAAATCGCGGTCATCTTTTGTGCAACCTCAAGGTTGTGCGTCGGCGGGCTCAGGTCTCCGAGGTTACCGCCCCGGGGGCGGGGGGCCGGACACGACAAGGTCCGGCCCCCCTGTGGGCTACGTGATCTTCACCGGGTTGACGATGTCGGCGGCGAGGACGAGCAGGGTGAAGCAGACGAAGACGCCGGCCACCACGTAGGCGGCGGGCATCAGCTTGGCCACGTCGAACGGGCCGGGGTCGGGGCGCTTGAAGATCCGGGCCGTGTGACGGCGTACGGACTCCCACAGGGCGCCCGCGATGTGGCCGCCGTCGAGCGGCAGCAGCGGGAGCATGTTGAACAGGAACAGCGAGACGTTGAACATGACCAGCAGGTTCATGAACATCACGAGGATCGTCGTCGGCGGCGCCTCGACGGTCATCAGCTCGCCGGTGATCCTGGCGGCGCCGAGCACGCCCACCGGGGAGTCCTCGGCGCGCTCGCCGTCGCCGAAGGTGGCGTCCCAGAGGCCGGGGATCTTGCCCGGGAGGGCGATCACCGAGTGGACGCCGTTCTCCATGAGGTCGGTCATCCGCTCGGTGGTCTCGCCGAAGCTGAGCGGCGCCACCTCGGACTTCGGCTGGAAGCCGAGGTAACCGGCCTTGACGTACGCGACGGGCCGGACGACGTTGCCGTCGGCGTCCTTCTTCTCGACCTCGTTGGAGACGAGGGTGGGGTGCAGGTCGATCCGCTGCCCGTTCCGCTCGACGGTGAGCGTGGCGGGGCCGATGGCGGCGTTGCGGATGCTGTCGGAGAGGGCGTCCCAGTCGTTCACCGTCCGCCCGTTCAGGGCGAGGATCTTGTCCCCGTCCTTCAGGCCGGCCGCGAACGCCGGGGAGACCGGGTCGCCCGCCCGGCACTCCTTGCGCTCGTCGCTCAGCTTGAGGACGCACTTCTGGACGCCCGCGACCTGGGTCGTCGGACCCGCGACGCCCAGCGTCATCATCGAGCCGAAGAACAGCGCCGCCGCCAGGACCAGGTTCATGAACGGTCCGGCGAACATCACGATGACGCGCTTCCACGGCTTGCGCGTGTAGAAGAGCCGGGTCTCGTCGCCGGGCTGGAGTTCCTCGTACGAGGCCTCGCGGGCGTCCTCGATCATGGAGCGCCACGGCGAGGTGGAGCGGGCCTCGATCTTGCCGTCCTCGCCGGGCGGGAACATGCCGATCATGCGGATGTAGCCGCCGGCCGGGATGGCCTTGATGCCGTACTCGGTCTCGCCGCGCTTCTTCGACCAGATGGTGGGGCCGAAGCCGACCATGTACTGCGGCACGCGGATGCCGAAGAGCTTGGCCGTGGAGAGGTGCCCGAGCTCGTGCCACGCGATGGAGACGAGGAGGCCGAGGGCGAACAGCACGATGCCCAGGGCGTACAGGAGCATTTCGGTCATGCGCGGGCCTCCGCTGTTGCCTTCGCTGCGAGCTCACGGGCCCGGGCGCGTGCCCAGGTCTCCGCTTCGAGGACGTCCGACACCGTGAGCGAGGTTCCCTTGCCGGGCTGCCCGTGCTCGGTGACGACGGCAGTGACGGTATCCATGATTCCGTTGAAGGGCAGCCGTCCGGCGAGAAACGCCTCGACGCACTCCTCGTTCGCCGCGTTGAAGACGGCGGGGGCCGTGCCGCCCAGCGTGCCGACGTGCCGGGCCAGGCCGACGGACGGGAAGGCCTCCGTGTCGAGCGGGAAGAACTCCCAGGTGGAGGCCTTGGTCCAGTCGAAGGCCGGGGCCGCGTCCGGGACCCGCTCCGGCCAGCCGATGCCGATGGCGATGGGGCCGCGCATGTCCGGCGGGGTCGCCTGGGCGAGCGTCGAACCGTCCGAGAACTCGACCATCGAGTGGACGTACGACTGGGGGTGGACGACGACCTCGATGCGGTCGAAGGGGATGTCGTAGAGCAGGTGGGCCTCGATGACCTCCAGGCCCTTGTTCACCAGGGTCGCGCTGTTGACCGTGATCACCGGGCCCATCGCCCAGGTCGGGTGGGCGAGCGCGTCCTCGCGGGTGACGTCGGCCAGCTGCTCCCTCGTACGACCGCGGAACGGGCCGCCGGAGGCCGTGACGACCAGCTTGCGGACGTCGGCCCGGGTGCCGGCGGCGAGCGCCTGGAAGAGGGCCGCGTGCTCGGAGTCGACCGGGATGATCTGCCCCGGCTTGGCGAGCGCCTTCACCAGCGGGCCGCCGACGATCAGCGACTCCTTGTTGGCGAGGGCGAGCGTGCGGCCGGCTTCGAGGGCGGCGAGGGTCGGCGCGAGGCCGATGGAGCCGGTGATGCCGTTGAGCACCGTGTGGCACGGCGAGGCCGCCAGCCGGGTCGCCGCGTCGGGGCCCGCCAGGAGCTCCGGCAGCGGCTCCGCGCCGTACAGCGCCTTCAGCGCGTCCCGCAGCTCCGGCAGCACCTCCTCCCGGGCGACGGCGACCGCCGCGACCTTCAACCGGTGCGCCTGCTCGGCGAGCAGTCCGACCCGGCCGCCGGAAGCGGCCAGGGCGGTGACCCGGAAACGGTCGGGGTTGCGCAGCACCAGGTCGATGGCCTGCGTGCCGATGGACCCGGTCGAGCCGAGGACGACGATGTCCCGGCGTCCTTCGGATACGTCGAAGGCGATGTGCGGGTCGGCGAGAGGAGAGGGGCGGTCGCTCATGCCCCCCATTCTTGCCGCAAAGACTGTGCGGTCCTCACGGGGTGCGGTGTTTGCGGGGCGTCGCCTTCACCCCGTACGGACGAAGCCGTCGAAGGCCCGGTGGAAATCGGGGAACGTCTTCTTCACGCATCCCGGGTCGTCGAAGGTGATCCCGGGCGTGCGCAGCGCCGTCACCGCGAACGACATGACGATCCGGTGGTCGCCGTGCGTGGCGATCTCGACCGGTCCGGCGGGGGCGCCGGGGTCGATCTCGATCCAGTCCGGGCCGGTCCGCACGGTGACGCCGAGGCGGCGGAGGTTCTCCGCGCAGGCGTCGAGCCGGTCGCACTCCTTGACCCGCGTGTTCGCCACGTCCTCGATCCGGACCGTCCCGTCGGCGAACGGCGCGATGGCGGCCAGCGTCGGCATCGTGTCCGAGATGTCCCGCATGTTGACCGTCAGGCCGCGCAGCCCGCCGGTGGACCGGACGGTCGTCGCGGCGTCGGTGATCTCGACGTCGGCGCCCATGCGGCGCAGCACGTCGACGAACGCCAGGTCGCCCTGGAGCGCGCCGGTGCCGAGCCCCGGCACGGTGACGGACCGGCCCGGTTCGAGGGCCGCGGCGGCGAAGAAGTAGCTGGCGGTGGAGGCGTCGGGCTCGATGCCGTACGTCCGCGCCCGGTAGCCGGTGGGAGCCACCCGGTACGTACGCCCCTCCCGGCCGTCCTCCCGCGTGACCTCAGCGCCGAAGCTCCGCATCATCGCCAGCGTGATCTCGACGTACGGCTCCGAGACCAGGTCCGTGACGGTGATGTCGAGGCCCTCCGCGGTGAGCGGGCCCAGCATGAGCAGGGCCGTCAGGTACTGCGAGGACTGCCCCGCGTCGAGGGTCAGCGCCCCGCCCTTCACGCCGTGCGCGTGGACGTCGAGCGGGTGGTGCCCCTCCTTCTCGCCGTGCCGCAGGTCGACGCCGAGCGTGCGCAGGGCCGCCGTCAGCGGGGCCAGGGGCCGTCGCCGCATCTGCGCGGAGGCATCGAAGCGGTAGGTGCCGTGGCCCGCGGCGGCGAGGGTGGGCAGGAAGCGGGCGGTGGTGGCGCCGTCGCGGCAGTAGACGTCGGCGGACTCCGCGCCGGGTCCCGCGGGGCGGCCCTCGATGTGCCAGGCGTCGTCCTCGCGGCGGACGGCGTAGCCGAGGGCGGTGAGGCCCTCGGCGAAGCCCTCGGTGTCGTCGGAGACGAGCGGCTTGAGGAGGGTCGTCGTGCCCTCCGCTGCCGCGGCGAGGAACAGCGCGCGGGCGGTGACGGACTTGGATCCGGGGATGTCGATGACGGTCACGCCCCCATCCTGCCGCCCCGTCCCGCCGGGCGGACCCGCGTCCCGCATCGCGGAACGCCGTGCGCCGTGCGTCGTGCGCCGAGGCGTGGCGCCCCGAGCCCGGCATGATCGGGAAGACACCCCTCAGGGGTGTCGCCCCTCGACCGGGTCGCCCAGCTGGACCGGCGCCCACTTGGCGGGGGATCCCTCCTGGGCCTCCACGCACAGGTAGAGGCGGCAGGTCACCGTGTCGTCGCTCAGGACGACGAGCTGGCCGAGCCGCCCCGCGGCGGGCAGGGGCGGGGCGGAACCCGGGTCGTCGGACAGGTGGGGCGTGAGCTCGATCTGGGCCGCCTTCCCGGAACTGAAGACGCCGCCGACCTCGGTATCGGACTGGGCGCGCAGACCGGTCTCCGTCTTGCTCTGCGCGACGACTCCGGGACCGTCCTCGCTCTCCCCGACCACACCGGCACCGGTCGCCTGCGCCACTCCGTGGACACCCTCGGCGAAGAGGGTCTCGCCCCGCACACCGGTCGCCCCGCGGCCGCGGACGCCGCACAGGGAACCGCGACCGGTCACGCCGATCTCGCCGAAACCGGCCACGCCGGGAGAGTGCGCGGACTGGTCGCCCACGCCGAGCACGCCCGCGCGCGCCTTCCCCTCCAGGACCGGGTCGCGGTGGGCCGGACGGGCGTAACCGGCGACTCCGGTCACCCCCTCGCCGATCAGGCCGGTGGTGTCGTCGGAGGCCGTCTCGGCCCGCGCGTCGGTGTCCGCCATCGTTGGTCTCTCCTGGTGTCCCGGTTCCGTGGGCCTGCCTCCCTCACGCTAGGAGGAGCACCGGGGCGCGACCATCGGGGCTGCTCCGAGCGGCCGAGCCGGGGGATGAACGCGCGGGCGGGTGGAACGGGCGCTCAGGGGATGCGGTACTCAGAGGCTGCGGCGTCAGGGGATGCGGCGGTGGACGTTCTCCTGGGTCGACGGCCCCGGTGCGGCGTCCGCGATCCAGGGCCCGTCGTCGCCGGGGTCGACGATGCCCTCCTCCAGCCAGGTGTAGCGGCCGGCGAGCACCCCGTCGGCGACCCGGCGGTCGAGGTCGTCGGTGTTGGACCAGAGGTGGGTGAAGAGGTCGTCGACACGGAGGCGGGCCTGGCGGCAGAAGGCGTCGGCGAGCTGGTGGGCCTCGCGGCCGTGGTCGGTGGTGGTGCGGAGGAGTTCGGCGCGGACGCAGGCCGCGCTCATGGCGAAGAGTTCGGCGCCGATGTCGACGATCCGGCCGAGGAAGGCCTGCTTGAGCTCCATGCGGCCCTGCCAGCGGGACATGGCGTAGAAGGTGGAGCGGGCGAGTTTGCGGGAGGTGCGTTCGATGTACCGGAGGTGGGTGGCGAGGTCGCCGAACTCCGCGTACGTGCCGGGGAGTTGCCCGGGACCGGCAACGAGTCCGGGCAGCCAGCGGGCGTAGAAGCCGCCGGCGCGGGCACCGGCCCTGGCCTTGTCGGCGAGGGAGGTGTCGGGGTCGATGAGGTCGCCGGCGACGGAGAGGTGGGCGTCGACGGCCTCGCGGGCGATCAGCAGGTGCATGATCTCGGTGGAGCCCTCGAAGATGCGGTTGATCCGGAGGTCGCGGAGCACCTGCTCGGCGGGGACGGCGCGTTCGCCGCGGGCGGCGAGGGAGTCGGCGGTCTCGTAGCCGCGGCCGCCGCGGATCTGGACGAGTTCGTCGGCGATCAGCCAGGCCTTCTCGGAGCCGTACAGCTTGGCGAGGGCGGCCTCGATGCGGATGTCGTTGCGGTCCTCGTCGGCCAGTTGGGAGGCGAGGTCGACGACGGCTTCCAGGGCGAACGCGGTGGCGGCGATGAAGGAGATCTTGGTGCCGACGGCCTCGTGGCGGGCGACGGGCTTGCCCCACTGCTCACGCACGGCGGACCATTCGCGGGCGATCCTCAGACACCATTTGGCGGCGCCCGCGCAGGCCGCGGGGAGGGAGAGCCGACCGGTGTTGAGCGTGGTGAGGGCGATCTTGAGGCCGGCGCCCTCGGGGCCGATGCGGTGGGCCGCCGGGACCCGGACGCCGTGGAAGCGCGTGACGCCGTTCTCCAGGCCGCGCAGCCCCATGAAGGCGTTGCGGTGCTCGACGGTGATGCCGGGGGCGTCCGCCTCGACGACGAAGGCGGTGATGCCGCCGGGGTGGCCTTCGGACACGGGCACGCGGGCCATGACGACGAGCAGGTCGGCGACGACCCCGTTGGTGGTCCACAGCTTGACCCCGTCGAGGACGTACGCGTCGCCGTCGGGCACGGCGGCGGTGGCCAGCCGGGCGGGGTCGGACCCGACGTCCGGCTCGGTGAGCAGGAAGGCCGAGAGGTCCGTACGGGCGAGTCGGGGCAGGAAGGCGTCCTTCTGCTCCTGGGTGCCGAAGAGCTTGAGCGGCTGCGGTACGCCGATCGACTGGTGTGCGGAGAGCAGGGCGCCGACGGCGGGGCTGGCGGAGCCGACGAGGGCGAGCGCGCGGTTGTAGTACAGCTGGGTGAGTCCGAGGCCGCCGTACGCCGGGTCGATCTTCATCCCGAGCGCGCCGATCTCCTTGAGTCCGGCGATCGTCTCGTCGGGGATCCGGGCCTCGCGTTCGATGCGGGCCCCGTCGATCCGCGTCTCGCAGAAGGTGCGCAGGGTCGCGAGGAACGCCTCTCCCCGCCGTACGTCCTCGTCCGCGGGGAGCGGATGGGGATGGACGAGGTCCAGCCGGAACCGGCCGAGGAAGAGCTCCTTGGCGAAGCTCGGCTTGTGCCAGTCCCGCTCGCGCGCCGCCTCGGCCGTCTGCCGGGCCTCGCGTTCGGTGACCTTGGGCCGCTGGGTGGGTGCGGTCATGGACGCCTCCTGGGGCTTCCTGTCCGTCGTACCCGATAACCGCGGGTTCGGAAAGACGGCGGGAGCGAGGAGGTCCCGGGTGTCCGCGTGGCGAAATGCCCGGCCGTCCGCGACGCGTGCCGTCTAGGGTCCCGGCATGTCTCAGCCGATCAAGCTCATCATCCACATCACCACCCTGCCGGGCCGGGGCGCGGAGCAGGTGGCCGCCTTCACGTCCCTCGCGCCGCTGGTACGGGCCGAGGAGGGGTGCCTCCGCTACGACCTGTACCGGGTGGCGGACGACCCCGACCGCTTCGTCCTGATCGAACGCTGGGCCTCGGCCGAAGCGCTCGCCGCACACGACGCGACCCCGCACATGACGGCCGCGGACGCCGCTAACAAGGCGTTCCGCGCCGGGCCGGCCGAGGTCGTCCGGCTGGTCGACGCTCCCGTGGCCTGACGAGAGCCTGCGGGTGGTCTGGCCGAGGGCCCGACGAGGCTCCGGGAAGCTCCGGGGAGTCCGGGAAGCCCCGGGAAGTCCCGAGTCCGGGGAAGTCCGGGGAAGTCCGGGAGGGCTCACGTAAGGGGAACGCCGAAAGGCGGTCCGAGCCCCCGCACAGTGGGCTCGGACCGCCTGGTCCGGTGAGGCGTACGCCTTAGAGGGCGAGGCCCGTCAGGACGAGCACGCGCTCGTAGGTGTAGTCGTCCATCGCGAACTTGACGCCCTCGCGGCCGACGCCGGAGCGCTTGGCACCGCCGTACGGCATCTGGTCGGCACGGTACGAGGGGACGTCGCCGACGATCACGCCGCCGACCTCGAGGGCGCGGTGGGCGCGGAACGCGGTCTGCAGGTCGTGGGTGAAGACACCGGCCTGGAGACCGAAGTCCGAGTCGTTGACCGCGGCGAACGCCTCGGCCTCGCCGTCGACCTGCGCGATGGTGAGGACCGGGCCGAAGACCTCGGCGCGGGCCAGGGTGACGCCGGCTGGCAGGTCGGTGAGGACGGTCGGGGCGTAGGTCGCACCCTCGCGCTTGCCGCCGGTGAGGAGCTTGGCGCCGGCCGCGACGGCCTCGTCGACCCAGGACTCGACGCGCTGGGCGGCGGCCTCGTCGACGAGCGGGCCGACGTCGGTGGCGGCGTCGGACGGGTCACCGGCGACCTGGGCCTCGACGGCGGCGACGATCTTCGGCAGCAGGCGGTCGTGGACGGAGGAGTCGACGATCACGCGCTGGACGGAGATGCAGGACTGGCCGCCCTGGTAGTTCGAGAAGGTCGCGATGCGGCTCGCGGCCCAGTCCAGGTCGGCCTCGGAGGACCAGTCGGACAGGACGACGGCCGCGGCGTTGCCGCCGAGCTCCAGCGTGCAGTGCTTGTGCGGCACGGACTGCTGGATGGCGTAACCGACCTTGTCGGAGCCGGTGAAGGAGATGACCGGGAGGCGCTCGTCCTGGACGAGGGCCGGCATGCGGTCGTTCGGCACGGTCAGGATCGACCAGGAGCCGGCCGGCAGGTCGGTCTCGGCCAGGATCTCGCCCAGGATCAGGGAGGAGATCGGCGTCGACGGGGCCGGCTTGAGGATGATCGGGGCGCCGACGGCGATGGCCGGGGCGACCTTGTGGGCGCTGAGGTTCAGCGGGAAGTTGAACGGCGCGATGCCGAGGACGACGCCCTTGGGGATGCGGCGGGTGAGGGCGAGGCGGCCCGCGCCGCCGGCCTCGGTGTCCAGGCGCTGGGCCTCGCCGGCGTTCCAGCGGCGGGCCTCCTCGGCGGCGAAACGGAAGACGGAGACGGCACGGCCGACCTCACCGCGGGCCCACTTGATGGGCTTGCCGTTCTCGGCGGAGATCAGCAGCGCGATCTCCTCGGTCCGCTCGGCGAGCCGCTTCGACACGTGGTCGAGGGCGGCGGCGCGGACGTGCGCCGGGGTCGCGGCGAACTCGTCGACGACGGCGTGCGCGGCGGCGACGGCCTCTTCGACCTGGGCCTCGGTGGGCACGCTGACCTTGCCGACCAGACGTCCGTCGAAGGAGTTCGTGACGTCGAAGGTGGCGTCGCCGGTGGCCTCGCGGCCGGCAAGCCAGAAGGCGTGGGTGGTCGTCATTGCGTCCCGGCCCTTTCCGTTTCGGATGATGCGAGCGATTGCTCTCGTGACACGTTAGGGCCGGGGCGGCGGGCGTGGGCTTGTCCGGTGTGGAGTGGTGGGGTGAAAGCCCTGTCCGAATTGGCCGAAGGGACCGGCGGCACCCGCCCGCCACCGGCCCCTCGCCCTCGGGTCACCCGCGGCGTTCGGTCGAGACGATCAGGCACACCCCGCCGACGACGATCGCGCCGCCGAGCAGGAGCGGCCAGGTCAGGGCCTCGTTCAGGACGAGGGCGCCGAGGAACACGGCGACGACCGGGTTCACGTAGGCGTAGGTGGCGACGAGCGAGAGCGGTGCGGCCTGCAGGAGCCAGGCGTACGCCGTGAACGCGAGCAGCGAGCCGAAGAGGATCAGATACGCGAGCGCCGCCCACGAGCGCCCCGATATCGCGGTCACGTCGAGGCCGTGCTGCTCGCCCCGCACGAAGCCGATCACGAGCCCGGCGATGCCGCCGGCGACCATCTCGTACGCGCTGGCCGTGAACGGGTTCGCGGGCATGGGCAGGCGGGAGGACGAGAACGAGCCGATCGACCACAGCAGGGTCGCGGCGATGACCAGGACCACGCCCCCGATCTTCACCTCGCCGCTCAGACCGGGCAGCGTGAGGACCGCGAGGCCGGCGAGGCCGAGCAGGACGCCGCCGACGGCGCCGAGGCCGGGGCGCTCGCCCGTGGAGGCGCGCAGGATGACGACCCAGGCGGGCACGACGGCGATGAGGAGCGCGGCGAGGCTGGAGGGGATGGAGGTCTCGGCGAGGACCACGAGACCGTTGCCGCCGGGGATGAGGAGCAGACCGATCAGCACCGCGGAACCGAGCTGCCTGCGGGTGACCTTCAGCGCGGCGGGACCCTGACGCCAGGCGATGATCCCCGCGAGCAGCAGCCCCGCGGTGATGAAGCGGGTGCCGGAGGAGAGGAAGGGCGGCATCGTCTCGACCGCGATCCGGATGCCGAGGTAGGTCGACCCCCACACGACGTACACGATGCCGAGCGCGGCCCACACGGCGCCGGTGATCCGGCGCGCGGGCACCGCCGCCGTCGCGGTGGGAACTTCGGGAGCGGCCTTGTGTGCCTCGGGTGCCGGATCCACGGCGGGGCTTGTCATGCTCAGGAGACTAGGGAGTCTCCTGCCGAATGACCAAGAAAACTGCCCGGATTCGGGCAGGGATGCCGCAATACGGGCGGCCCCACCGCCCGCGACCCCCACCCCATCGAGTGACAGGATGACCCCGACCGCAGGACCACCAGGGGGAAGACCATGATCCTTTTCGTTCTCATCGCCGTCGTCGCACTCGCCGCCACCGGCTGCGTCTGCGTCGTCTGGGCCGCCCGCGGCGGCCCCCGCTGGGTCCGTGCCGTCGCCACCCTCACCCTCCTCGGCGGCGAGGTCGTCCGCGACGGCCGCCGGCGCGGCCTGCGAGGGGGCGGCGACCAGAGCGGGCGCGACGGGGACGGGTAGCGCCGGCGACGGGTGAAGGCCGGGGGCGGGGCGGGGCGGGGCACGCCGATGGATGACGCCCGGGGGCGACGACCCGAAGGCCACGCCGGGAAAGCGCTCGTCCGCTACTCCGTGCCCCTACTCCCCGTGCCCCTACTCCCCGTGTTCGTACTCCCCGTGTCCGTACTCCCCGCGCCCTTACTCCGTGCCCTCGCCCGTCGCCTTCAGCGCCAGCCACAGCTCCATGCGCACGTCCGGGTCGTCGAGGGAGCGGCCGAGGATCTCCTCGACGCGGCGCATCCGGTAGCGGAGGGTGTGCCGGTGGACGCCGAGGTCCGCCGCGGCCGCGTCCCACTGGCCGTGCCGGGAGAGCCAGGCGCGCAGGGAGGCGACGAGGTCGCCCCGGCCGGTCGCGTCGTGGTCCCGCAGGGCGCGCAGCATGCCGTCGGCGAAGGCGCGGACGGCGTCGTCGGCGAGGAGCGGGAGGACCGAGCCCGCCGCCAGGTCCTCGTGTTCGACGAGCGCCCTGCCCCGTCGCCGGGCCACCGACAGCGCCTGCTCGGCCTGCTTGAACGCCGTCGCGGCCGCGATCGCGCCGGCCGGCGCGGAGAGCCCGATGACGACGCCCGCGTCGTCCGCGTCCCGCTCCGCGTACCCCTCGCAGGCGGCGACGACCGCGCCCCCGTCCCCTGCGAGGACGACGAGCCGCTGCTCCCCCTCGGGGACGGCGAGGAGCGCCTCCCCCGCCCGGGCGGCCGCCGCTTCCAGGGCCTCGGCGAGCACCGATAGGGGCGGCTCGGCCGCCGCCTCTCCCCCGGCGGGCTCCGCGACGAGCACCCGGAACGGGGCGTCGAGCAGCTCGCCGTACACGTCCCCCGCCACCGCGCGCGCGTGGCCCGCCTCGCCCGTCAGCATCATCTGCAGCACCGCGGCGCCCAGCCGCTGCTCGGCGGCCTGGAGCGAGCGGGAACGTTCCGTCGTCAGGGTGAGCAGGGCGATGGCCGAGTGCACCGCGTACCGCTCGGCGGTCCCCAGGGGTGCGCCCGTGCCGACCGCGAGGGCGCCGCGCACCCGCCGCCCGGTGCCCAGCGACTGGAGTTCGACGCGGTCGTCCGTACCCCCGACGACCGCGCTCGCGGGCGCCGGCCTGTCCCGGAGCCGCTCCACGTCCGCCGTGAGCCGGGCCGCCCGGCGCGCCGCCCACTCCGGCGACACCGCGACCACGGTCCCGGACGTGTCGTACAGCGCCGCCCAACCGTCCACGTGCGCCGCGAGCCGCGCGACCACCGCCTCGGGCCCCTCGGCGAGCGCCGCCCTCGTCAGCTCCCGCTGCGCCTCGAAGCCCGCCGTGACCGCCCGGTACTGGTCCGCGGAGATGGCTGCCGACACCGCCTTGCTGATGGCGAGGAACGGCGTCCTCCGCGGCACCTCCAGGAGCGGCAGGTGCTCCTCCCGCGCCGCGTCGAGCAACGCCGACGGAATCTCCTCGTAGTTCACCCCCACGGCGAAGCCCAGCCCCACCACCCCCGCCCCGAGCAACCGCCGCACATAGCGGCGCATCGCCTCCAGGTCCTCCGCGTCCAACGTCAGCGCCGTCGTCAGCAGCAGCTCCCCGCCCTCCATGTACGGCACCGGGTCGGCGAGCTCGCTCACATGAGCCCACCGCACAGGCGTGTCGAGGCGGTCCTCACCGGCACGGACGATGAGCTTGAGGGCGGAGTGCTGCACAAGCGAGGCGAGGGTGGGCGGCATCGTGGAACCGTCGGACCTTTGAGCGAGGGGGCACCGCTCAGCCGAGCGGCGCCCCCGATTGTGCCAGCCCCGATGGGCACCCGCTCAGCCACACGAACCGACCACTCTCGGCCACAACCTGTACGGGTCAGCCGCGGAGGTCGACGAGCAGCGGCGGCATGTGCTCGCCGCGCACATGCGTGAGGGAGAGCACGGCATGCCCCGGTGGCACCGCATGGGCGAGCTCCGACGCCGACCACCGCTGCCGCTCCACCTCGCGCACGGTGACCGCTTCGGTAGTCACGGCCTTGCCGGTCACCAGCTTGCGCAGGGCATGCAGGGCCCGGGTCATCGGCTGGTCGGCGAAGACCGTGTGATGGGCCACCTCGGTCGTCTCCACCCGTTCGGTGCCCCACGCCTCGGCGAAGGCGCGGCCGTCCCAGGTGGGCAGCCCGGTGAACGCCATCCGGCAGCCGACAGCCGCCAGAAGCGGGCCGTGCAGGGCCTCGGGCACCTCGGCGAGAGTGCGGAGGGCGAGCACCACACCCGCATTCTGCGGGCGCAGTCGCTGGAGCGCCCGTACGGTCCCTGGTGTCAGCGCACCGCTCGCGTCGTCGAGCACCAGGCACGCGAAGTGCCGGCTCCCGGCCCGGTCCCGGGTGACGTGCTGGAATTGGGCGAGCAGCAGCCGGGTGAGCAGGCGCCCTGCCTCCTCGTGGCCCCCAGCCGGCAAGCCGACCCGCACGCGCATCGGGTGCTGGGCCACGGCCCCCAGGGAGAAGGGACGGGCATCGCCCCCGCCTCCGAAGAACTCGGCGAAGACCGGTCGGTCCAGGGCGGTGAGCCGGTCGGCGAGCACGGGCCCCACGTCGGTCGCAGTGCCCACCTGGCGCATCCGGGACTCCAGCTCGCGGCGCATCGCCTGCGCGCCATCGGCCGGCAGCAGGTCGAGCAGCGCCCCAAGGGCCTCACTGCGCGCTTCGAGCAGTTCCCGCAGGACCGGCACGGTCGGGAACTGCCCGTACGCGGCACGGTAGGGGCCGATGAGCTGGGCGAGCACGGTGGCGGCGCGCCGGGTCTCCACACCTTCCATGTCGCCGACGAGTCCCTCGGCGAGGAAGGACGCTGCCTCGTCGGGGTCGACGGCACCGGCGTACAGATCCAGGTCGTACGGGGAGGACGGGTCCCCCGGTCGCACCACGACGTCGAAGGCCTCGTCCGGACCGAGAGGGGCGCTTGCCGCGCCCACGACGACGACGGAGCAGGCGCCGGTGAGGGCCTGGAGGCCGAGCGACTCGACGACGGGCGCGACGAGGGAACGGGTCTTGCCCACGCCTGAGGCGCCCACCGCGAGGAGGGAGGTGCCGAGAAGCCCGAGATCGAGCGCGAGACCGGCACCGTGGTAGGCGCGCGGGGTGCGCTCGAGAACCGCTCCCCGCCCCACACGCACCTGGCCCATGAGCAGGTCGTGGGTGGCCGAACGGTTCGGCAGGTCACGGTCCCCGGACGGATGGGCACCCGCTGCGGCGCCGTTCCGGAGGACGGTCTCGACGAAGGCGGAGCGCCGCTTGGCGTCCTGGCCGCTGTTCTGCCACATGCGGTGGACGCGCGCGCAGTCGACGTCGTTCATCCGTCCGGTGGCCAGTTCACCGGCAAGCAGGTCGGCGGCCCGGTGCTCGCCCTCGGCCCTGAGCTCGGCCCATTGCGAGCGAGGGGTGCCGGGGTCGGCCTGGGTGGCGGGGGACGGGGCGGCGCCGGGGGTGGACCCGGCGCGCCACTGCCGGTAGAGGCTCGCCCACTCGCCGACGCGAGCGAACGGCCAGACGACTGCAGCCGCGATCAGCAGGCGCATTGGGTAGAGGACGAACACCGACGTGGGAATGTCCCAACCGCCGGTGACCAGGGCGAGGAGGCAGAAGACCGGGTTGACGACGGGCAGCGGGGCCCAACCGAGGCCGAGTTGCTCGGAGAAGACGAACGCCAGGACGAGCAGGGCCGCCGCACCCGAGAGCGCGGCGCGCAGGGGCGGACGGCACCGGCCCAGGTAGTGGCGGGCGACCTTGCCCCAGGAGCCGAGGGCACCGATCCCCGCCACGAGACCGACGAACAGGACGCCGTCGAAGACGCTGTGGGCCGCGACGCCCTCCCACCCCTTCGGCGCGGTGGTGAGGGAGTACCACCAGTCGTTCGGGGTGAAGGTCCGCAGGACGACGTCCGCGTACGGAAGCGTGTTGCGCCGCCAGGCCGACCAGACGATCAGTCCCACGGCCGCGGGGAGCAGCATCCCGACGAAGGTGACCGGAGCGAGCCGCGTCTTCTCCTGGGGTGGCGGAACGTGCCGGAACCGCCAGATTCCGAGGCCTGCCTCGGGGCGAGGGGCATCCAGCCACTCGACCACAGCCCCTGGGACCGGCGCTCCCGGAGCGCGGGCCGGGCGGGGCGGTGCGTCCGGCGGTGCCGGGAGTCGTCCGGGGCCTCCCGCCCGAGCGGGGTCCGGGGCCGGGGAGGCGGAGGTGGCGGGGTGCACCTGGTAGGCCGGTCGCGCGGACGGTGGCTGCGGCATCTTGGGAACCGACGCCTCCGTCGGCGGCCCCGCCGGTCGTGGGACCGCGTTCCCCCTGGTGTCGCGTGACTCGTACGTGCCGTCGGTCTCCATGAACCCCTGCCCCCTGACCAGCCAGGTCGCCGCGTCTGTGCCACCGTCAATCTAGTGGGCGGGGACCGCTCGGGAGGGGTTTCGAGAACCCGTTCGGCCGATCACCGGTAAGTCGCTTCCGGGGAGCGGAAGGAGAGGGGGCCATGTCCATCCCGGACAACGACACGCCCCCCACTACTCCCGATAGGCGCATGCCTCACGGGGCCTCCCGCGCCTAGCCTGCGGAGGAAACCCGCAAGTGCGTCCAGAACACCCCCAGGAGCCCCGCATGAACGCTGTCCCGCAGGAGCGGCGCATCGTCACCGCCATCCCCGGCCCGAAGTCGCAGGAGCTTCAGGCCCGCCGTCTCGACACGGTCGCCGGTGGCGTCGGCTCGACGCTGCCCGTCTTCACCGCGCGGGCCGGCGGGGGCATCATCGAGGACGTCGACGGCAACCGTCTGATCGACTTCGGCTCCGGCATCGCCGTGACCTCGGTCGGCGCGTCCGCCGAGGCCGTCGTGCGCCGCGCCGCCGCGCAGCTCCAGGACTTCACCCACACCTGTTTCATGGTGACGCCGTACGAGGGTTACGTGGAGGTTTGCGAGGCGCTGGCCGAGCTGACCCCGGGCGACCACGCCAAGAAGTCCGCGCTGTTCAACTCGGGCGCCGAGGCCGTCGAGAACGCGGTCAAGATCGCCCGCTCGTACACCAAGCGCCAGGCCGTCGTCGTCTTCGACCACGGCTACCACGGCCGTACGAACCTCACCATGGGCATGACGGCGAAGAACATGCCGTACAAGCAGGGCTTCGGTCCGTTCGCGCCCGAGGTCTACCGCGTGCCGGTCGCCTACGGCTACCGCTGGCCCACCGGTGCCGAGAACTGCGGCCCCGAGGCCGCCGCCCAGGCGATCGACAACATCACGAAGCAGATCGGCGCCGAGAACGTCGCCGCGATCGTCATCGAGCCGGTCCTCGGCGAGGGCGGCTTCATCGAGCCGGCCAAGGGCTTCCTGCCGGCGATCGTGAAGTTCGCCAACGACAACGGCATCGTCTTCGTCGCGGACGAGATCCAGTCCGGCTTCTGCCGCACCGGCCAGTGGTTCGCCTGTGAGGACGAGGGCATCGTCCCGGACCTCATCACCACCGCCAAGGGCATCGCGGGCGGTCTGCCGCTCGCCGCCGTCACCGGCCGCGCCGAGATCATGGACTCCGTCCACGGCGGCGGCCTGGGCGGCACCTACGGCGGCAACCCGGTGGCCTGCGCCGCCGCGCTGGGCTCCATCGAGACGATGAAGGAGCTCGACCTCAACGGCAAGGCGCAGCGCATCGAGGAGGTCATGAAGGCCCGTCTGACCGCGATGGCCGAGAAGTTCGACGCCATCGGTGACATCCGCGGCCGCGGCGCCATGATCGCCATCGAGCTGGTCAAGGACCGCGCGACGAAGGAGCCGAACCCGGAGGCCGCGGGCGCGCTCGCGAAGGCCTGCCACGCCGAGGGCGTGCTGGTCCTGACCTGTGGCACCTACGGCAACGTGCTGCGCTTCCTTCCGCCGCTGGTCATGGGCGAGGACCTGCTGAACGAGGGCCTGGACGTCATCGAGAACGCGTTCGCCCAGATCTGAGCCGTCCGGGTCCGACGGACCTGGATCTCATACACGGTGTGAAGACTCTGTGGGGGGCCGATGGCGGGATGCATTTCCCGCTGTCGGCCCCCTCTTCTCTGGCGTACGGTTTCTGCAGATGAGAGAAACACCCCGGGCGGAGCCTCCCCAGCCCCGTCCACACCGTGCCTTCGCGCACACCACCGGCGCCTCGTGCTCCGGGACTCCTCACCGATCGGATGGCCGCACGCCCCATACCCCCCGGGGCGCGCGGCAGCCCGATCCCCTCGGCCGCCCTGGAACCACCCCCCCTGTTCCAGGGCGGCCGGCTCTCTTCTCGGCGCTCGTCGCCCTCGCCGTCGTGACCTGGCAGGTGCTCGTCCACGGCCCCTTGGCCAGGCTCGACGAGCGGGTGTCCCGCGCGGTGGTGGACTCGGTCCCCCGGCGCCTCGGCGAACTCGCCTCCGACCTCGGCAACATGACGGTCGCCCTCCCGGTCCTGGCCTGCGCCATGGTCTACGCCGTCCGGCGGGGCCGCCGCGCCGCCGCCCTCCACGCCGGCCTCGCCATGGCCGCCGTACCGCTGCTCGTGATCCCCCTCAAGGAGTGGACGGCCCGCCCCGGCCCGCTCGAACCCTGGGCCCACGGCTACTACCCGTCCGGACACACGGCCACCGCCATGGTCGCCTACTTCGGCGCGGCCTTCCTCGTCTCGAAACGCCTGATCCCCGTCGCCGCCGTGCTGACGGCGGTGACGGGGACCGGACTTGTCCTACGGGGCTTCCACTGGCCGCTGGACGTGCTGGCCAGCCTCTGCCTGGGACTCATCCTGCTGAGGTGGCCCGTCCTCGCGGCGCGGTACGGTCGTCCCGCACCGCGTGGCAGCAAGGGGGAGGGCACATGGGGGACGGAGCACGACGGTTCGCCGTCACGGTCGGAGGACGGGCGTACGAGCTGATCCCCTCCGGGGGAGACGTCATCCTTCCGACCCAGGGCAGCAAGATCCATCACGATGCAAGCTGTACGCATCTGACGGATGCCGACCGACTCCCGCGTCATCCCGATCCGGACGGGTTGTTGTGGCGGCGTCTGCTCGACGCGGAGGACGCCGCCGCGCACGCCCTCTCCACCGGACTGCTCAACCAGCGGGGCCGACCGGTCACGGGCGTCTGTTCCTGCGCGCTGCGGCCGGTCACCGAGAGCCATGCGGAGAGCCTTCCCTACTGGCCGATCGACGACGCGCTGCAAGTCTTCGACCGCTCGCGCCACCAGGCCGCCGTCGAGGCGGCGGACCGCGAAGCGGAGGAGATCCGGGCGGCCTTCCCCTGGGAGGAGTGGCCGACGCTGTCGCTCGACCGCTACGCCCTGGGGCAGCCGGACAGCCCCGGCCAGGTCTACAGCCACGCGCTCGAGTTCGGCAGCAAAGCACTGGGCAGCATCACGGGCGGTACCGCCAAGAAGCACTTCCTGTACCGACAGAACCACGGCGCCTGGTGGCACGACAGACGCTACGGGAACGTCGCCGAGGCGTGGGAGCAGGTGCGGGCCGGGATCGTCGCCGCCGTCACGGCGGCCCACAAGGGCCGGGTGCGGGACATCGACGACATCGTCGCGGTGCGTTCCGGGATCATGGTCGTGGCGAAGACCCTGCGTGTGTACGCGCCCGAGGCGACGCTGCCGGTGTACTCAGACAGCTTCACCCACCACTATCTGGACCGGCTCTCGCCCGGGTCTGCGGCGAAGCTCCAGCCGTTCGCGCGCAAGGAGCTGCTCAAGTCCCTCATCGACGACGATCCGCGGTTCGAGGGCTGGCCGCCCCAGCTGGTCTGGCAATTCCTCGACTGGTGGGCACCCGCACGGCGGACGGTCGCCCGGGTGGTCAGGATCGGAACGTCCGACCCCCGGAGCGACTGGGGCTACTTCGAGGCCGACGGAATCGCCGCCGTCGGCAGGGACCGCGTCGGCGATCTGCACCGCTACGCCGACCAGGAGGAGTTCGCCTCGGCGTACGTCTCGGCGTATGCGGACTCGGGCCTGTCCGGGCAGAAGCTCACGGCTCAGGCCGCCGAGGTCTGGCGCCTCCTCGACCTGCGGGTCGGCGACCGAGTGGTCGCGACCAGCGGCAAGAGCGAGATCCTCGGTGTGGGCCGGGTCGTGGGCAACGGCTACACGTGGCTTCCCGGTCGCGGCCCCGGGCGCCCTCCGTGGCACGCGGTCACGGTGGAGTGGGACGAGGAGTCCGCGGGCAAGCTGGACGAGCCGGTGGCCGACTGGGGCACGAGCACCGTGACGGACGTCCCCGCACCGCTGTGGCGGAAGATCCAGGGTGCCGCGGCCGCCCGGCGTGTCGGCGCCCAAGACGACACCCCCGAGGACTCCGCCGAGCCGGTGGAGATTCCGCCGCTCGACGACGACCTCCAGCGCATCGACGATGCCCTGGAGCGGCGCGGTCAGGCCGTCCTGTTCGGCCCCCCGGGAACCGGGAAGACCTTCCACGCGCTTCGCTACGCCGTACGACGGCTGGGTGAGCTGTCCGAGGACCTGCCCGGGGTGGACCCGCTCGCGGAGCCGGGCGGCACGGCGTTCGGCGCGACCGTCGAGGCGCTGACCGGGTCCGGGCGACTCACCGTGGTCACCTTTCATCCGAGCTACGGCTACGAGGACTTCGTCGAGGGCCTGCGTCCGGTCAAGGGCAGCGCCGGACTTGCCCTGGAACCCACCCCCGGCGTCTTCAAGCGGGTCTGCGAGACGGCGGCGGCCAATCCCGGCCAGCTGCATCTGGTGATCGTGGACGAGCTGAACCGGGGCAACCTCCCACGCATCCTCGGCGAGCTGATCACCATCCTCGAGAAGGACAAGCGCGGGCTCCCCGTCACTCTGCCGCTGACCGGTGACTCCTTCCGCGTTCCGCCGAACGTCCGCCTCCTCGGCACGATGAACACCGCCGACCGGTCGGTGCGGATGCTCGACTCGGCCGTCCGCCGGCGGTTCGCGTTCCTCGAACTCCTCCCCGACTCAAGGCCGCTGCGGGAGCGGCGGGTGGACCAGCTGCACCTCGCGGACTTCCTCGACGAACTGAACCGGCGCATCAGGACCCACCTCGACCGTGAGAAGCAGATAGGCCACGCCTTCTTCCTGCCCGAGGGCGAGGCCGTGTCCACGGCAGCCGAGTTCGCCGCGATCATCCGGGGCGAGATCCTTCCGCTGCTCCAGGAGTACGCGTACGACGACTACGGCCTTCTCGCCGCCTTCCTGGGCGAGGGGCTCGTCGACACCACCGCCCACACCCTGCGGGAAGTCTCCGACGAGACCCTGGTGACCCTGCTGTACGAGGAGCTCCAGGTCGGCGCCGGTGCGGAGTGACGGCGTGCTCGAACTCGTCGAGTACGGCACCGGGGTCTTCGACGACGTCCGGCTGACGCACGCCGACCGGCTGCTGCTGGCCGACACCGCGTTGGGTTCGCGCCTGCGGGTGCGTGAGCTCTCCGGTGGCCGGGTGGAGGTGACCGCGTACCAGTACGTGGGCACCGTGCGTCTGGAGAGTTGCGAGATCCGTGTGCGGCCGAAGTACCTGGGAACCGATCTCGACGTGCTGCGGATGATGGACCACGCGTGGGGCGGCGCGCATGTCCCGCTCCCCGCGGTCCAAGGCTTCGCGGGCGGTGCTCCGAACCTGCGCGACCTGGTGTGCCTCATGGTCACCGAGCATGGTGAGCGGCTGCTGAGCCACGGGGTACGGCGCGACTACCTGGCCGTGGAGGACGACCTGCGGGTCGTCCGGGGCCGACTTCTGCCCGACCGTCAGCTGCTGCGTCATCACGGCCGGCTGGATCGGCTGGCCTGCCGGTTCGAGGAGCACGACGCGGACATCACCGACAACCGTCTCTGTGCGGCCGCGCTGGCGGTGGCGGCGCGGACCGCGCGGGCCCCGGCCGTCCGGGCCCGTGCCCGCCGCGCCGCGGGACTGTTCGCGCAGCATGCGCCGACCCCGCCGGGGGATGTCCGGGCGGCACTGTCGACGCTGGAGTACCACCGCCACAACGAGCACTACCGGCCCGCGCACCTCTGGGCCGGTCTGCTCCTGTCGGGTGGCGGAGTGGACGACCTGTTCACGTCCGGGCCGCTGGCCTCCCGTACGTTCCTCGTCGACATGAACCGGCTGTTCGAGGCGTTCGCCACCCGGCTACTGGAGCGGGGAGCAACGGGATCGGGGCTGCGGGTGGACAGCCAGGTGCGGCAGTCGAAGGTCCTGTACGACGAGCGCACCTGCCGGAGCCACGGCTCCGTACGACCTGACGTGCTGATCTCCGGCCTTCGGGCAGGCGGACCGTTACGGCTGCCGGTGGACGTGAAGTACAAGCTCTACGGAGAGAAGAAGCTCTCTCCCGAGGATCTGTACCAGGCGTTCTTCTACGCCCATACGCTCGGCCGTCTGGAAGAAGGAGTTCCTCCGGTCTGTGTTCTGCTCCACCCGGGTGATGCTTCGGTGGAACAGGGGCGGGTCGCCGTGCGCACGATCGAGGGGCCGGTGACGGCCCGGGTGCGCTCTGTTCCGGTGGACCTCCGCTCGGTTCTGGCGGAACTGGCCGGGCCGGAACCCCATCTGGTTCCGGCCCGCCTTTTTCGGGACGTCCTCCCGTAGAGCTTTCCGTCAGCTCCAGTTGTACGCGTCGAAGTTCTTCGAGAAGCCCCACTGGTTGTAGCGGTCCCAGTTGATCGACCAGGTCATGAGGCCGCGGAGGGCGGGCCAGGTGCCGTGGGTCTGGTAGGTGCCGCAGTTGGTCTTCTTGGTGAGGCAGTCGAGGGCCTTGTTGACCTCGGCCGGGGCCGTGTGGCCGTTGCCGGCCTGGGTGGAGGCGGGGAGGCCGATGGCGACCTGGTCGGCGCGGAGGGCGGGGAAGAAGCGGTCGGTGTTGCCGGCGACGGGGAAGCCGGTGAGGAGCATGTCGGTCATGGCGATGTGGAAGTCGGCGCCGCCCATGGAGTGGTACTGGTTGTCGAGGCCCATGATGGAGCCCGAGTTGTAGTCCTGGACGTGCAGCAGGGTGAGGTCGTCGCGGAGGGCGTGGATGACGGGCAGGTAGGCGCCGGCGCGGGGGTCCTGGCCGCCCCAGGGGCCGGAGCCGTAGTACTGGTAGCCGAGCTGGACGAAGAAGGTCTCCGGGGCCATGGTCAGGACGAACTTGGCGCCGTACTTGGCCTTGAGGGTCTTGACCGCCTGGATCAGGTTGACGATGACGGGGCTGGTCGGGTTCCTGAAGTCGGTGTCGCCGGTCTGGAGCGAGAGCGAGTGTCCCTCGAAGTCGATGTCGAGGCCGTCGAGGCCGTACTCGTCGATGATCTTCGAGACGGAGGAGACGAAGGTGTCGCGGGCGGCGGTGGTGGAGAGCTGGACCTGGCCGTTCTGGCCGCCGATGGAGATGAGGACCTTCTTGCCGGCGGCCTGCTTGGCCTTGACGGCGGCCTTGAACTCGGCGGCCGACTCGACGTTCGGGCACTCGGTGGCGGAGCAGAGGCTGAAGCGGATGTCGCCCGAGGTCACCGAGGTCGGTTCGCCGAAGGCGAGGTTGATGACGTCCCAGGAGTCGGGGACGTCGGCCATGCGGGTGTAGCCGGAGCCGTTGGCGAAGCTGGCGTGGAGGTAGCCGACGAGGGCGTGGGCGGGCAGGCCGCCGCCCCCTCCGCCGCCGCCGGAGGTCGTGGTGGCGGTGACGGCCGCGGACTTCGGTGACTCGCCGGCGGCGTTCACGGCGGTGACCTGGAAGGTGTACGGGGTGGAGGCGGTGAGTCCGGTCGCGGTGGCCGAGGTGCCGGCGACGGTCTGGACCTTGGTGGCGCCCTGGTAGACGTTGTACGAGGTGGCGCCGGAGACCGCGGCCCAGGTCAGCGGCACGGTGGTGGAGGTCGGGGAGCCTGCCGCGAGACCGGTGGGGGCGGTCGGGAGCTGGACGGGGTCGCCGCCGGGGCCGTACAGGGAGAGGTCGTCGGCCTGGTAGGCGGGGGTGCCGTACCAGCCGTGCGTGTAGATCGTCACCGAGGTGGTGGCGGCGCCGGTGGTGAAGGTGGTGGCGAGGCGCTGCCAGTCGGGGGCGGAGCCGGTCCAGGTGGAGACGTCGGTGGTGCCGGTGCCGGTGGCGCCGAGGTAGACGTAGCTGCCGCGGACCCAACCGCTGAGCGTGTACGAGGAGTTGGGCTTGACGGTGACGGTCTGGGAGCAGCGGGCGTTGTCGCTGCCGGCCGGGGTGGCCTGGAGCGCCTTCGTCCCGCCGTGGACGGGCGAGGAGACGGCGGCTCCGCTGCCCGCCGTGCAGGTCCAGCCGTCGAGGCCGGCCTCGAAGCCGCCGTTGCGGGCGAGTTCGGTGTCGGCGGCCTGGGCGGCGGGGGTGAGCGCCATGAGCCCGCCGGCGGCGAGGGCGCCCGCCAGTAGCAGGGTGAGGGGTCTGGTGCGGTCCACAACTGCCTCCGGGGGTGGGGGAATCGAGGTGGGAGCGCGCCACAGCATGGTCCAGACCAATCAAGTGGTCAAGACCTCTGCTCGTCGTTCGTTCGCGCCGGACGGTCCCCGAACTCCCTTTCACTCGCGCCGGATCCGCGCCCGAAGCAACGTTTCGCCCAGGTCGGACCGCACCCGAAGCGCCGCCCGTCCGCGTCAGATCGCGCCGGCCCCCCCTTCACCCCTGGCGAGCTGCCCCGCCGCCTCGTGCATCGCCAGCTCCAGGAGCGAGGCGTCGTTGAGGGTGCCCACGCCGTCCGGGGTGACCAGCCAGCGCACTCCGCCGGTCGACCGACCGGGGTAAGGGACCACGATCCAGGTGCCGGTGCCGGCACTGCGCACCCCGGTGCCGATCCAGCGGGCGGCGGTGCCCGCGGGGACGAAGAAGCCGATCCGGGATTCGCCGAAGTCGGCCAGGACGGGCCCCGGCCGGTCCACGAGGCGGGTCAGCACGTCGAGGGTGGGGTAGCCGAGTTCCGCCGGGAGGATCAGCACGTCCCAGCGCCGACCGGCGGGCAGCAGCGCGACCCCGTGCGGGTTGCGTTCCCACTCCCACCGGCAGGCGTCGGGATCGGGTGCGACCGAGGCCAGCCACTCCACCGCATTCTTGGCACCAGAAGCCCCCGTACCGGTCATCACAACGATCTCCTCTCCGTGTGGACGCGGTGTCCACACGGAGAGAGCGGGTACGGGGGCTCCTCTTACGCGGGTTCGGCTACCCGTCGGTTGTGACCTGCGTCACATGTCGGGCTCAGCTGTCGAAGCCGAGGCCCAGCCGGTCCATCGCCTTCAGCCACAGGTTGCGCCGACCGGCGTTCTCGTCGGCGCGGGCCAGCGCCCACTTGGTGATGCCGATGCCGGCCCAGGCGATCGGCTCGGGCGGGAACGGCAGGGGCTTGGAGCGGACCATGTCCAGCTCGGTGCGCTCGGTGCGCTCCTCCGCGAGCAGGTCGAGCATCACGTCCCCGCCGAAGCGGGTGGCGCCGACGCCGAGGCCGGTGAAGCCGGCCGCGTACGCCACCTTCCCCTGGTACGCCGTACCGAAGAAGGCGGAGAAGCGCGAGCAGGTGTCGATCGCGCCGCCCCAGGCGTGGCTGAAGCGGAGCCCCTCCAGCTGCGGGAAGCAGCGGAAGAAGTGCTCGGCGAGCTTGAGGTACGTCTCCGGACGGTGGTCCATGTCGGCGTTGAGCTTGCCGCCGAAGGGGTAGATCGCGTCGTAGCCGCCCCAGAGGATGCGGTTGTCGGCGGTGATCCGGAAGTAGTGGAACTGGTTGGCGGAGTCGCCGAGGCCCTGCCGGTTCTTCCAGCCGACGGAGGCGAGCTGCTCGGGGCTGAGCGGCTCGGTCATCAGCGCGTAGTCGTAGACCGGGACGGTGAACGGCCGGACGCGCTTGACCAGCGACGGGAAGACGTTGGTGCCGAGCGCGACCTTCCCGGCGACGACACGGCCGTACGGGGTGCGCACGCCCATGCCGGCGCCGAAGGAGACCAGCTCCAGACCGGGGGTGTTCTCGAAGATCCGCACGCCCAGGTCGAGGCAGGCGCGCTTCAGGCCCCAGGCCAGCTTCGCCGGGTTGAGCATGGCGACGCCGCGGCGGTCCCAGAGGCCGCCGAGGAAGGTCGGCGAGTCGACCTCGGCCCGGACGGCGTCCCGGTCGAGGAGTTCGAGGCCGTCCGCGAGTCCGAGCCGGTCGATCTCCGCGTACATCTCGGCGAGTTCCTCGACCTGGTGCGGCTCGGTGGCCACGTCGATCTCGCCGGTGCGCTCGAAGTCGCAGTCCAGGGAGTAGCGGGCGACCGCCTCCTCGATGCCGTCGAGGTTGCGCTCGCCGAGCTCCTCCAGCTTCGGCAGCTCGCCCGGCCAGCGGGCGAGCCCGTTGCCGAAGCCGTGGGTCAGGGAGGCGGCGCAGAAGCCTCCGTTGCGGCCCGAGGCGGCCCAGCCCACCTCGCGGCCTTCGATCAGTACGACATCCCGGGCGGGGTCGCGCTCCTTGGCGAGGAGCGCGGTCCACAGTCCGCTGTATCCGCCGCCGACCACGAGGAGATCGCACTTCTCGGTGCCGGTGAGGGCGGGCAGGGCGCCGGGCTTGCCGGGGTCTTCCAGCCAGAAGGGGACGGGCTGGGCGTCGGAGAGAGATTGTGCAGCGAGACGCATGGCGACTGGGGCCATGGTTTCCAACTCCTTCGGTGCCTGAGCGGCCTTCGCTCAGGCTGTTGCTGTTTTCTTGCGCCGGTTCGCGATGATCTGCCCGGCCACGACCATCAGTACCGCGAGGACGAACATCGCGGTGCCGATGACGTTGATCTGAACGGGGGTTCCGCGCTGCGCCGAGCCCCAGACGAACATGGGGAAGGTGACGGTGTCGGGACCCGCGTTGAAGTTGGTGATGATGAAGTCGTCGAACGAGAGCGCGAAGGCGAGCAACGCGCCGGCGGCGATGCCGGGTGCGGCGATCGGCAGGGTCACGCGCAGGAAGGTCTGGGCGGGGCCCGCGTAGAGGTCCCGCGCCGCTTCCTCCAGGCGGGGGTCCATGGACATGACCCGGGCCTTGACCGCCGTCACGACGAACGACAGGCAGAACATGATGTGGGCGATCAGGACCGTCCAGAAGCCCAGCTCGATCCCCATGTTGAGGAAGAGGGTGAGCAGCGAGGCGGCCATGACGACCTCGGGCATCGCCATCGGCAGGAAGATCAGCGAGTTGATCGCGCCGCGCGCCCGGAAGCGGTAGCGGACCAGCGCGAAGGCGATCATCGTGCCGAGGACGACCGCGCCGATCGTCGCCCAGGCGGCGAGCTGGAGCGAGAGCGAGAGCGACTCGCACATGTCGGCGACGCCGCAGGGGTCCTTCCAGGCGTCGAGCGAGAACCGCTGCCAGGAGTAGTTGAAGCGCCCGTTCGGCTTGTTGAACGAGAACACCATGACCACGATGTTCGGGACGATCATGTAGGCGAGCGTGAACAGGCCCGCCAGGACGACGAGGTTCTTTCGGAGCCAGCGCATCAGACCAGGTCCTCCGTTCCCGCCTTGCGGATGTAGAGGCTGACGATCACCAGGACGATCGCCATGAGGATGAAGGAGAGCGCGGCCGCCGTCGGGTAGTCGAGGACGCGGAGGAACTGCGACTGGATGACGTTTCCGATCATCTTGGTGTCGGTCGAGCCGAGCAGTTCGGCGTTGACGTAGTCGCCGCTCGCCGGGATGAAGGTGAGCAGGGTGCCGGAGACGACGCCGGGCATCGACAGCGGGAAGGTCACCTTGCGGAAGGTGGTGGACGGGGACGCGTACAGGTCCTGCGCTGCCTCGTGCAGCCGGCCGTCGATCCGCTCCAGGGAGGTGTAGAGGGGCAGGATCATGAACGGCAGGTAGTTGTACGTGAGGCCGCAGACCACCGCCATGGGCGTGGCGAGCACCCGCTCGCCGTCGGTCCAGCCGAGCCAGCTGGTCACGTCGAGGACGTGCAGGGCGTTCAGCAGGTCCACGACGACGCTGTCGTCGGCCAGGATCGTCTTCCACGCGAGCGTCCTGATGAGGAAGCTGGTGAAGAAGGGTGCGATGACGAGGACGAGGAGCAGGTTGCGCCAGCGGCCCGCCTTGAAGGCGATGAGGTACGCGAGCGGGTAGCCGAGCAGCAGGCAGAGCAGGGTCGCGGTGCCCGCGTACAGCACCGAGCGCAGGAGCTGCGGCCAGTACTCCGTGAAGGCGTCCACATAGGTCTGGAAGTGCCAGGTGACCTTGAAGCCCGCTTCCAGGCTGCCCTCCTGGACGGAGGTGGAGGCCTGGTAGACCATCGGCAGCGCGAAGAAGACGAGCAGCCAGACGATGCCGGGGAGCAGCAGCAGGTACGGGACGAGCCGCTTGCGGGTCGAAGGCTTGCGCAGAACCGGTTCCTCTATCGGAGGCGCTTCCTTCGTCAGCGTGGGAGTGCTCATCCGGCGTCCTCCACCGTCTCCACGCCCGCGTCGATGTCCTGCGTCGCGTCGAGCCCGAAGGTGTGGGCCGGGTTCCAGTGCAGGACGACCTCGGCGCCGGGGACCAGGCGGGTGTCGCGCTCGATGTTCTGCTCGTAGACCTGGAGTTCCGCGCCCGCCGGCGAGTTCACCACGTACTGGGTGGAGACGCCGATGAAGGAGGAGTCGGCGATCCGGCCGGTGACCCGGTTGCGGCCGTCGGAGATCGAGCCCGCGTCGTCGGCGTGCGCGAGCGAGATCTTCTCGGGGCGGACGCCGACGAGGACCTTGCCGCCCTGGCGGACGGCGGAGGTACAGCGGTCGCCGGGGATCCGGAGCTTGCCGCCGCCGGCCGTGGCGAGCACGTCCGAGCCGGTCTCCAGGACCTCGGCCTCGATGAGGTTGGAGGTGCCGAGGAAGTTGGCGACGAAGGTGGTCTGCGGGTTCTCGTACAGGTCGGCGGGGGCGCCGAGCTGCTCGACCCGGCCGCCGTTCATGACCGCGACCTGGTCGGCCATGGTCATGGCCTCCTCCTGGTCGTGGGTGACGTGGACGAACGTGATGCCGACCTCGGTCTGGATCCGCTTGAGCTCCAGCTGCATCTGACGGCGCAGCTTGAGGTCGAGGGCGCCGAGCGGCTCGTCGAGGAGCAGCACCTGCGGGTGGTTGATGAGCGCGCGGGCCACGGCGACGCGCTGCTGCTGGCCGCCGGAGAGCTGGTGCGGCTTGTGGTGGGCCTTGTCGCCGAGCTGGACGAGCTCCAGCATGTCGTCGACCTGCTTCTTCACCGACTTGATGCCGCGGCGGCGCAGGCCGAAGGCGATGTTCTCGGTGATGTCCATGTGCGGGAAGAGCGCGTAGGACTGGAAGACGGTGTTGACCGGCCGCTTGTACGGCGGGAGGTCGGTGACGTTCGTGTCGCCGAGGAAGACGGTGCCGGTGCTCGGGTCCTCCAGGCCGGCGATCATGCGCAGTGTGGTGGTCTTGCCGCAGCCGGAGGCGCCGAGGAGGGCGAAGAAGGAGCCCTGCGGGACGGTGAGGTCCAGCGGGTGGACGGCGGTGAACGAGCCGTACGACTTGCTGATCCCGGTGAGACGGACGTCGCCGCCGCCAGTGTTCTTTCCGGTGTGAGCAGTCTTGTCAGTCATGGGTTGCGGTCCCAGGGGAGTGAGAGAGGTGGACGACGTCGGGCTCAGGCGCCGATGAGCTTGGCGAACTTCTCCTCGTACGCCGTCTCCTCCGCGCTGGTGAGCGAGCGGAAGGCGTGCGACTTCTTGGCCATGGCCTTGTCCGGGAGGATCAGCGTGTTGTTCGCGAGCTCGGGGTCGATCTTGGAGAGCTCGTCCTTCACCCCGTCGACGGGGCAGACGTAGTTGATGTACGCGGCGAGCTGGGCGGCGACGGGGAGCTCGTAGTAGTAGTCGATGAGCTTCTCGGCGTTCGCCTTGTGCCGGGACTGCGCGGGGACGAGCAGGTTGTCGCTGGAGGTGATGTATCCGGCGGACGGGATGGCGTAGCGGATGTCCGGGTTGTCGGCCTGGAGCTGGATGACGTCGCCGGCCCAGGCGAGGCAGGCAGCCAGGTCGCCCTTGTCCAGGTCGGAGGTGTAGTCGTTGCCCGTGAAACGGCGGATCTGCTTCTTGTCGACGCCCTTCTGGAGGCGTCCGATCGCCGCGTCGTAGTCGGCGTCCGTGAACTTCCCCGGGTCCTTGCCGAGGTCGAGCAGGGTCATGCCGACGGAGTCGCGCATCTCCGTGAGGAAGCCGACCCGGCCCTTGAGGGACGGGTCGTCCAGGAGCTGGGTGACCGAGTCGACCTTCTTGCCGCCGGTCGCCTTGATGTTGTACGCGATGACGGTGGAGATGCCGGTCCACGGGTACGAGTAGGCGCGGCCCGGGTCCCAGTCGGGGCTGCGGAACTGGGTGGAGAGGTTCGCGTACGCGTGGGGCAGGTTCGAGGCGTCGAGCTTCTGCGCCCAGCCGAGCCGGATCATCCGGGCGGCGAGCCAGTCGGTGACGCAGATCAGGTCGCGGCCGGTGTCCTGGCCGGCCGCGAGCTGTGGCTTGAGCTTGCCGAAGAACTCGACGTTGTCGTTGATGTCCTCGGTGTACTTGACCTTGATCCCGGTGCGCTTCGCGAACGCCTCCAGGGTCGGGCGGGACTTCTCGTCCTCGCTGACGTCCATGTACTCGGTCCAGTTGGAGAAGGCGACGGTCTTCTCCTTGGCCGACACGTCGATGGACGCGGCGCCCTGGCCTTCCCGCTTGGCCGGCGGGATCCCGCAGGCGCTCAGGCCGGCGAGGCCGCCGACGGTGAGCGCGCCGACGCCACCCGCGCGCAGCATCGATCGACGGCTGAGGGCGCCCCGGCCGTTCGTCATGCTGCGCCGTATCGCCGCCAGCTGCGCTGCGGACAGGCTGTCGGGCTCGTACTGCTCCATGCGCTGTGCCCTTTCGGGATGGGTGGGCCGCTGGTCGGGCGGCGAGCTGCTATCGGTCCCCGAAGATCGTGCGGTGCCAATCCTTGGCCGCCACCGCCGTGTTGTCGAACATCACGTGCTTGACCTGCGTGTACTCCTCGAAGGAGTACACCGACATGTCCTTTCCGTAGCCGGATGCCTTGGTGCCCCCGTGGGGCATCTCGCTGATGATCGGGATGTGGTCGTTGACCCACACGCAGCCCGCCTTGATCTCCCGCGTGGCGCGGTTGGCGCGGTAGACGTCGCGGCTCCAGGCGGAGGCGGCGAGGCCGTACGGGGTGTCGTTGGCGAGCCGGATGCCCTCGTCGTCGCCGTCGAAGGGCAGGGCCACCAGGACCGGACCGAAGATCTCCGACTGCACGACCTCGCTGTCCTGCGCGGCGCCGGTGATCAGGGTCGGACGATAGTACGCACCGTCCTTGAGGTCGCCACCAGGGGCTTCGCCGCCGGTGACGACCGTGGCGTAGCCGCGGGCGCGCTCGACGAAGGCGGCGACGCTGTCGCGGTGGCGGTGGCTGACGAGCGGGCCGAGGTCGGTGTCCGCCGCGAAGGGGTCGCCGACGCGGACGGTCTCCATCAGTTCGGCGACCCGGGCGACGAAGGCGTCGAAGAGCGGGCGCTGGACGTACGCGCGGGTGGCGGCGGTGCAGTCCTGGCCGCTGTTGATGAGGGAGGCGGCGACGGCGCCGTGGGCGGCGGCCTCCAGGTCGGCGTCGTCGAAGACGACGAAGGGGGCCTTGCCGCCGAGTTCGAGGTGGAGCCGCTTGACGGTGGCGGTGGCGACCTCGGCGACGCGCTTGCCGACCGGCGTGGAGCCGGTGAAGGAGGTCATGACCACGTCGGGGTGGCCGACGAGGTGCTCGCCGACGACCCGCCCGGAGCCGCTGACGATGTTGATCACACCGTCGGGGATGCCGGCCTCCTTCGCCGCCTGCGCGAACATCAGCGAGGTCAGCGGGGTGAGCTCGGCGGGCTTGAGGACGATCGTGTTGCCGGCCGCGACGGCCGGGAGGATCTTCCAGGCCGCCATCTGGAGCGGGTAGTTCCAGGGGGCGATGGAGCCGATGACGCCGATCGCCTCGCGCCGGATGTACGAGGTGTGGTCGCCGTCGTACTCGGCGGCCGACTGGCCCTGGAGGTGGCGGGCGGCGCCGGCGAAGAACGCGGTGTTGTCGATCGTGCCGGGCACGTCGAACTCGGTGGTGAGCTTCAGCGGCTTGCCGCACTGGAGCGACTCGACCCGCGCGATGTCGTCCGCCCATTCGGCGAGGACGCCGGCGAGGCGGTGCAGCGCGTCGGAGCGCTCGCCCGGGGTGGCGCCCGACCAGCCGGGGAAGGCCGCCTTGGCGGCGGCGACGGCGTCGTCCACGTCGGCCGTGGACGCGAGCGCGTAGGTGTACACGCTGGCCCCGGTCGCCGGGTCGATCACGCTGTGTTCCTGACCGGAGGTTCCGGCCCGGAGCCGCCCGCCGATGTACTGTGCGCCGTCCGCGAAGCGGTCCGTCACCTGGAAGCGGTTGCCCATGACGCTCTCCGTTGTCCCAGCTCGAATTGAGTGCCGATCCTGACATGGGGAAAGTGCCTCAACAAGTGATTCCGTTGTTGCCTTTTGGTTACGCGACGGAATCGGTGGACCATGTGTCGAGGCAGCCGGAAAATCTCCGTACGGAATGTCCGTGGCGGCTGCCACACTCGCATGCATGAACAAGATCGACGAGCTGACACAGCAGGTCAACAGGGGTGACCGTCCGAAGTGGCTGCTCTTCTGGGGCCACCGCCCCCACCCGGACGGGCGCCTTTCCGCGAGCTGCCTGAGCCAGTGGTGGCCGGCCCCCTTCACGGTCGACGGAACGGCGTACGCGACGGCCGAGCACTGGATGATGGCGGCCAAGGCGCGCCTCTTCGGCGACGCCGACGCCGAGCGCGCCGCGCTGACCGCCCGTACCCCCGCGGAGGCCAAGAAGGCGGGCCGGCTCGTCCGGGGCTTCGACGACGCCGTGTGGGAGCGGGAGCGGCTCGGGATCGTCGTCGAGGGCAGCGTCCACAAGTTCTCCTCGAACGAGGCCCTGCGCGCGTACCTCCTGGGCACCGGCGACCGGGTCCTGGTGGAGGCCAGCCCGGTGGACCGCATCTGGGGCATCGGACTGGCCGCCGACGACCCCGGCGCCCACGACCCGGCCCGCTGGCGCGGCCTGAACCTCCTGGGCTTCGCCCTGATGGAGGCCCGGGACCGGCTGCACGGCGCCTGACCCGCGAAGGTCGCCGGGGGCACGCGCGACGGGCACCGGGCGCACGGAAGGGTTCCGCGGGCACACGCACAACGCCCGGGCGCACGCACGGCGCCCGGGCACGCGCGACGGGCGCCGCACGCGCGAAGGCCCCGTACCTCGGTGAGGTGCGGGGCCTTCGCGTGCCGTACGGGCTCGGCTCAGCGCTCGATCTCGAGCACCAGGCTCGACGAGAACGGGTCGTCGGTGCCGGAGTCGTCGTAGGACGAGGAGTCCTGGGCGATGGCCCAGATGATGAAGCCGAGGAAGACGGCGCTCACCACGGTGCCGATGGAGCCGAGCACGATGCCGGCGATGGCCATGCCCCGGTTCGTCGCCTCGCCCCGGTTGACCTTCTTCAGGCCTATGACGCCGAAGATCAGCGCGAGGATGCCGAGGATCATGCCCAGGCCGTACATGCAGAATCCGGCCACCGCGATGATGCCGAGCACCATCGCGGTCGTCCCCATGCCGTTGGACGGCGACTGCTGCCAGCCCTGCTGGCCGTACCCCGAGCCGTAGCCCGGGTACCCGTAGCCCGACACCGCCGGGGCCGTCGGCGCGACCGGCTGCGGGGCCGGGGCCGCCGGGTAGCCGTACGCGCCGGGCGTGGCCGGCGGGTAGCCGTAGGCGTCGGGCGTGGCCGCGGGGCCACCCGGGGCGACCGGCGGCGGCGGGACGTCGCCGCCGGGGCCGGTGGCGGCCGGCATCGACGTGACCGTCATCTGGTCGTGCACGGGCGGTGGCGTCGGCGTAGGCGTAGGCGACTTGCTCAGTTCCACCCCGTCGCGGTTCGGCGGAGCCCACGGGTCCGCCGGGTCGTACCCGCCCTGCGGCTGGTCTCGGTTGTCAGACATGGGCCTCCCCCATCGTGGTCACGCCATGCTACGACCTCCACCCTGCGGGGGACCCGCCCGGCCTACGATGATCCGATGACCGATCTCCACCCCTTCATCGCCGGCCTTCCCAAGGCCGAACTGCACGTCCACCACGTGGGCTCCGCCTCGCCGCGGATCGTCGCCGAACTCGCCGCCCGGCACCCCGACTCCAAGGTCCCCACGGACCCGGAGGCGCTGACCGACTACTTCACGTTCACGGACTTCGCCCACTTCATCGACGTCTACCTGTCCGTCGTCGACCTGGTCCGCACCCCCGAGGACGTCCGGCTGCTGACCTTCGAGGTCGCCCGGGACATGGCCCGGCAGAACATCCGGTACGCCGAGCTCACCATCACCCCCTACTCCTCCACCCGCCGCGGCATCGACGAGCGCGCCTTCATGGCGGCGATCGAGGACGCCCGCAAGGCGGCCGAGGTCGAGTTCGGCACGGTCCTGCGCTGGTGCTTCGACATCCCCGGCGAGGCCGGCCTCGCCTCCGCCGAGGAGACCGCGCGGCTCGCGACGACCGACGGGCTGCGCCCCGAGGGCCTGGTCTCCTTCGGCCTCGGCGGCCCGGAGATCGGCGTGCCGCGCCCGCAGTTCAAGCCGTACTTCGACCTGGCCCGCGCGGCCGGCCTGCACTCCGTCCCCCACGCGGGCGAGACGACGGGACCGGAGACGGTCTGGGACGCGATCCGCGACCTGGGCGCCGAGCGCATCGGCCACGGCACCAGCTCCGTGAAGGACCCCGAGCTCCTGGCGTACCTCGCCGAGCACCGGATCGCCCTGGAGGTGTGCCCGACGTCGAACATCGCGACCCGGGCCGTCGCCACCCTGGAGGAGCACCCGATCCGGCAGATGGTCGACGCCGGCGTCCTCGTCACGGTCAACAGCGACGACCCGCCGATGTTCGGCACGGACCTCAACAACGAGTACGCCGTCGCCGCCCGCCTCCTCGGCCTCGACGAGCGCGGTGTCGCCGCCCTCGCCAAGAACGCGGTCGAGGCCTCCTTCCTCGACACGGCCGGCAAGGCCCGGATCGCCGCCGAGATCGACACGTACACGAACGACTGGCTGGCGCGCTGACGGCGACGAGAATGGGGCCATGCGCTCCGTCACTGCCGTAGGCCATCGCGGCGACCCGTACCGCGTCCGTGAGAACACGCTCTCCTCGATCGCCTCGGCGATCGAGCGGGGGGCGGACGCCGTCGAGATCGACGTCCGGCTGACCGAGGACGGCGTGCCCGTCCTCCTCCACGACGACACCCTGAAGCGCCTGTGGGGCCACGACCGGCCCCTCGCCGCGCTCTCGTACGAGCAGGTGCGCGAGCTGACGCACGACGGGGTGCCGACCCTGCGCGAGGCGCTGCTCGCCGCCGGGGACCACCGGCTGATGCTGGACCTGCCGGGCGGGAACGAGGACTCGGTCCGCCGGATCGTCGGCACGGTCCGCGAGTGCGGCGCCGGTGAGCGGGTGTACTACTGCGCGGGGGCCGTCGCCATGCTCCAGGTGCGGGCCGCCGACCCGGCCGCCGAGATCGCCCTGACCTGGACGACGCTCGCGCCGCCCCGGCCGGTGCTGCTCGACGCGGTGCGACCCAGGTGGCTCAACTACCGCTTCGGACTGGTGAGTCGGGAGCTCAGCGAGCGGGTCCACCGGGACGGGCTGCTGGTCTCCTCCTGGACGGCGGACACCCGGCGCAGCATGCGTAAGCTGATCTTGAACGGGGTCGACTCCATCACCACGAACCGCGTCGACGCCCTCGCCGCCGTCCTGCGAAAGGCCTCCGCGTGAACGACCGAGAGAACGACCGCGCGAACGACCGCGTGATCGACCGCGTGATCGACCGCGCGAACGACCGAGCCCGAACCGTCGCCGCCCCCGGCCCCGGCTCCCGGGCGTGCGCCGTGAGTGCCGAGCGGTAATGGGCATACGGGGGGATCTGAGGAACCACTGGGAGCGCACCCGGAGTTGGGGTGCGGCGAACCCGTGGGCGGTGGACATCGGGATCGCGCTCCTGGTGCAGGCGGCGATGACGATGCCGTTCGTGGTGCCGCGCGGGCCCGAACTCGAACCGGCGACCTGGCCCGCGTACGGCCTGACGGCGCTCACCGTGCTGCCGCTGGTCTGGCGGCGGCGCGCGCCGCTCGCCGTCCTGCTCGCGATCCTGGCGGCCAGCGCGCTGTACAAGCTGGCCCTGGAGGGACCGGGTCAGCCGCTGCCGTACACCGGGCTCGTCAGCGTCTACACCATCGCCGCGCTCGCGCCGGCCTGGCAGCGGCTGACGACGGCGGCGCTGCTGGTGGTCGCGGTGCCGGCCTCGGTGTGGCTCAACACCCAGTCGGCGCGCGAACTGACCTTCTCGCTCTTCGTGTTCGGCGCCGCGTACGTCTTCGGGCGGCTCCAGGACGCCCGGCAGCGGGCCCACCGGATCGAGGCCGAGCAGGCCGCCGCACGCGAACGGGCCCGGATCGCACGGGAGATGCACGACATCCTGTCGCACGCGGTGAGCCTGATGATCGTGCAGGCCGAGGCCGGTCCGGTGGCGGTGCGGGCGGCGCCCGCGCGCGCCGAGGCCGCGTTCGAGGCGATCTCGGAGACCGGCCGCGAGGCGATGGCCCAGCTGCGCCACATGCTGGGGCTGCTGCGCGAGGGCGACGAGGGCGCGGCCCCCAGGGAGCCGCAGCCGGACCTCGGCGGCATCCCCGACCTGGTGGAACGGGTGCGGGCCAGCGGCCTCGCCGTCGGGTACGAGACGGAGGGCGGGGTGCGGGCGCTGCCGGCGGCGACCGGCGCGAGCGCGTACCGGATCGTCCAGGAGGCGCTGACGAACGTGGTCAAGCACGCCCAGGCCCGCGCGGCGGACGTCCGGCTGGCCTACGGGGACGGCGTCCTGCGCGTCACGGTGACGGACGACGGCCGCGGCCCCCGGCCCGGGTCCGGCGGGCACGGGCTCGTCGGCATCAGGGAGCGGGCCGCCGCGCACGGCGGGACGGCGGCGATGGGCCCGGGCCCGGGCGGCCGGGGCTTCGAGGTGCGGGTCCTGCTGCCCGTGCCCCCGGGAACGGACACGGTGGAGGTGGGGAGATGACGATCCGGGTGGTGGTCGCGGACGACCAGGAACTGGTCCGGAGCGGCTTCGCGATGATCCTGGACGCGCAGCCGGACATCGAGGTGGTCGCGGAGGCCGGGGACGGGGCCGAGGCCGTCGAGGCGGTGCGCCGGCTCGCGCCCGACGTGGCGCTGCTGGACATCCGGATGCCCCGGACGGACGGCATCGAGGCCTGCCGGGTGATCAGCGCGGAGTCCGGCTGCCGGACGGTGATCCTGACGACCTTCGACACCGACGCGTACGTGTACGAGGCGCTGCACGCGGGCGCGAGCGGCTTCCTCCTCAAGGACGTGCGCCGGGACGACCTGGTGCACGCGGTACGGGTGGTGGCGGCGGGCGACTCGCTGCTCGCGCCGTCGGTGGCCCGCAGGCTCGTGGAGCAGTACACGGCGGGCGGGCCGCGCGGGACGGCCCCGGGCCCCGACCCCCGGCTCGACGTGCTGACCGGCCGCGAGCGGGAGACGCTGCTGCTGCTCGCGCGCGGGCTGTCCAACGCGGAGATCGCGGCGGAGCTGGTGGTCAGCGACCACACGGTGAAGACGCACGTGGGCAACGTCCTGGCCAAGCTGGGGCTGCGCGACCGGATCCAGGCGGTGATCTGCGCGTACGAGACGGGTCTGGTCTCGGCGGGTTCTCCCCCGCCCGGGGGAGGCGGGTAGCCCGCTCCTCCCCCGTGTCGGCGAGGAACCGGCCCGCCGGAGACCACCGGTGCGGGCGATCCGCGGAGCGCCGCAGGTCAGCAGGATGGAGCCATCGAGAACAACGGCTCACACCACCGGAGTTGACCATGAGGAAGTCCACCCGCACGCTGCTCGCCGCCGCCCTGGTCCTGGGCGTCGCCTCCGGGCCGGCGCTCACCCCGGCCTTCGCGGCGGCACCCCCGGCGGCCGCGTCCCAGGCGGCCGCACCGGCCCCGTCGAGCCCGGACCTGAGCGCGGTGATCGCCGGGCTGCCGCGCGCCGACGCGACGGCCGCGCTGGTCCGGGTCGGCGGCTCCGAGGGCTCGTGGCAGGGCAGTGCGGGCGTGCACGACCTGGAGTCGAACGCCCCGGCGGACCCGGCGGCCCGCTTCCGGGCCGGTTCGGTGACGAAGGTGTTCACGGCGGCGACCGTGCTCCAGCTGGCCGCCGAGGGCCGGATCGACCTGGACCGCTCGGCCCGCTCGTACCTCCCGGACCTGATCCCCGGCCGGTACGCCCGGGTGACCGTGCGCCAGCTCCTGAACCACACCCACGGCATCCCGGCCGCCGACATGCCCGGTGAGACGGTGGAGGAGTGGTACGCGAACCGGTTCGTCGTCCACACCCCCGAGGAGATGGTCCGCTCGGCGACGGCCAAGCCCCGCGAGTTCCGGCCCGGCACCCGGCAGCACTACCTCAACATCGGCTACACGGTCGCCGGCCTGATCGTGGAGCGGGTCACCGGCGACTCGTACGCGCACCAGGTGGAGCGCCGGATCCTGCGGCCGCTCGGCCTGCGCGACACGTACTTCCCCGGTACCGCCGCCGGGATCACCGGGCCCTACAACCACGGCTACCAGACCATGCGGCTCGACGACGGCACGACCGGGCTCCGCGACGTCTCGGAGTGGGGGGCGACGGACGGCTGGGCCGCCGGCGACCTCGTCTCGACCACCGCCGATCTGGAGCGGTTCACCCGGGCCCTGTTCAAGGGCCGGGTGGTGCGGGGTCCCCTCCTGGAGGAGATGTTCACCCTGCCGAAGGTGACGGACCTGAAGTCCGGCGACCCGGCCGCGTACTCCGTCGGCCTGTCCATGAAGCGGCTCGGCGGGCGCGAGGTGTGGGGAAAGACCGGCGGCCGCTGGGGCTACAACACGGCCATCGCCTCGACCCGTGACGGTTCCCGCACCCTCGTCTACAGCGTCAACGCCACCGACGCCAAGGGCCAGGACATGAACCGCACCGCCCTGACCCTGATGGTGTCGGCCTACGGCCTCCCCGACTAGGCGGCGGGCACGACCCGCGGGGCGGCCGCCGCCGGAGCGGCCTCCAGGCGCTTGATCAGCCGGCGTACGTGGAGCAGCGGCAGGATGCCGATGACGCCGAACGACATGTCGATGACCGACCACCAGAACGGGATGCCCCGGACGGGGCCGCAGATCAGGGCGAGCGGGATGACGCCGACGCAGGCGATCATCCCGAACTCGACGACCCAGATGTTGCGGACGGGGTCGCGGTACACGCCGTAGAAGGCGACCGCGATGACGAGGTGCGCGAAGGCCAGCCAGTCGGTGCCGTAGAGGACGTACGGGGCCTGCGCGTCGGTTGCCTCAAGGCCGCCCCGCACCCGGTGGATCCACTCGGCGAGCCCGGGGAGCAGATCGGCCACGGGCGAGGCCCAGCCGGTCAGCGCGGAGTCCAGGAGCCGGAGTTCGGTCACGAGCGGGAAGGCGGTGGCCCCGCTCAGGACCAGGCAGACGACGAAGACGATCAGCCAGACGCGGATGCTCTTGAGAAGGGCTCTCGGCCCGTTCGTGTCGCTCACGGGAACAACGTACACCCCACTTGAACGTGTTCAGAAAAGCGGGGTGGTTGTTTTTGAGCATGTTCAGAAGTGTGGCGCGTTCAGAAGCGCGCGGCGACCCTGCGCCCCACGGCGTGCGAGACGACCGTCGCCCCGGCCGCGACCGCGAGCCCCGCCACCACTCCCCCGAGCCCGACGGGCCGCAGCACCCCGGCCCGGCGCAGCCGCCCGCGCGCCCACAGCGCGAAGGGGACGACGACGAGCGGCGAGGTCGCGGAGCCGGGGGTCCACCCCCGCACGGCGGCGGCCTGGGCGAGGTGGACGAGCCCGTGCAGTCCGAAGCCGTTCGCCGCCCCCTGGTAGAACGCGGACCGGCCCCCGGAGCGCGCCCCGGCGACCGCGGCCGCCCCGACGATGCCCGCCATCACCCCGACGGCGACGGCGAACTCCCGCTCGTCGACGGACTCGGCGGCCTTCCACACCGCCTCCGGCACTCCCGGGAAGCGCTCGCGCAGTCCCGGCAGGTTCTCCCGGAGCCAGCGCGGCCCGAGCGCCAGCTCCTCGGCGTCGTGCACGGCCCAGGCGAGGAACAGCCCGTAGGTGGCAAGGGGGTTCAGCTTCGATGCGGTCACATCCCGCTCAACTCACAGGCCGACGATCGCGTTCCACCTCTTCGCGAACTCCTGGCGCTCGTCCGCGCCGATGTCCCGGGCGATGGCGAGCCGTCCCCGCATGGCGGCGTCGGGGAAGATCAGCGGGTCCTCGGCGAGCGCGACGAGCTCCTCGTCGCCGGAGTCGGCGAGGACGGCCTGGGCCGCCGGCACGGGGCAGACGTAGTTGACCCAGGCGGCGAGTTCGGCGGCGACCTCGGGCTCGTAGTAGTAGTCGACGAGCTTCTCGGCGTTGCCCTTGTGCTGGGCGCGGTTGGGGACGAGCAGCGACTCGGCCCAGAGCTCGGCGCCCTCCTCGGGGACGACGAACTCGATGTCCGGGTTGTCGGCCTGGAGCTGGATGACGTCGCCCGAGTACGCCTGGCAGGCCAGCACGTCGCCGGTGGAGAGGTCCTTGATGTAGTCGTTGCCGGTGAAGCGCCGGATGTGCCGCGTCCGGACGAGGCCCTCGATCTGCTCGCACAGGGCGTGGAAGTCGTCGGCGGTCCACCGGGTCACGTCGACGCCGTTGCCCATCATGAGCAGCGCGAACGACTCGTCGAGCCCGGAGAGCAGGGTCACCTTGCCGCGCAGGTCGTCGGCCCAGAGCTCCTTGGTCGAGCGGAGTTCCCGGCCGAGCTTCTTCCGGTTGTACGCGATGCCGGTGATCCCGGACTGCCAGGGCACGCTGTGCAGCCGGCCCGGGTCGAAGGCGGGCGAGCGGAGCTGCGGGTTGAGGTTCCGCGCGACGTTCGGCTGGGCGGCGCGGTCCATCTCCTGGACCCAGCCGAGGCGGACGAAGCGGGCGGCCATCCAGTCGCTGACGACGATCAGGTCGCGGCCGGTCTCCTGGCGGTTCATCAGCGACGGGCCGATCTTGCCGAAGAACTCGTCGTTGTCGTTGATCTCCTCGGTGTACCGGACGGAGATCCCGGTGCGCTCCCTGAAGGCGTCCAGAGTGGGGCGCTTCGCCTTGTCCTCGTCATCGGTGTCGATGTAGAGCGGCCAGTTGGCGAAGTCGACCGTCCGGTCCCGGGCGGACAGGTCGCGGCCGGCCCGGTCGCCCTCGTCGACGTAGGCGGCGGGCACTCCGCAGCCGGCGAGCAGGGCCGCGGCCCCGACGCCGCCGGCGCCGCGCAGCAGGGACCGGCGGGACACGTAGTTGCTGACTGTCGCTCTCACCCGGCCAGCATCCCGGGCGTCCGTCACCTGCGGCAATGGACGGTCCGTCGAGCGACGGCGCGCGGCCCCGACACCCTGTCGATCAAGGGTGCCGGGGCCGCGCGGCGCGGGGCGGGGATCAGCCCAGCGAGGTCATGACGTGCTTGATGCGGGTGTAGTCCTCGAAGCCGTAGGCGGAGAGGTCCTTGCCGTAGCCGGACTTCTTGTAGCCGCCGTGGGGCATCTCGGCGACCAGCGGGATGTGGGTGTTGATCCACACGCAGCCGAAGTCGAGCGCCTTGGACATGCGCATCGCGCGCGCGTGGTCCTTGGTCCAGACGGAGGAGGCGAGGGCGTACTCGACGCCGTTCGCGAACTCCAGGGCCTGGGCCTCGTCCGTGAAGGACTGGACGGTGATGACCGGGCCGAAGACCTCGTTCTGGACGATCTCGTCGTCCTGCTTGAGGCCGGAGACGACGGTGGGGGCGTAGAAGTAGCCCTTGTCGCCGACGCGGTGACCGCCGGCCTCGACCTTGGCGTGGGCCGGGAGGCGCTCGATGAAGCCGGTGACCTGCTTCAGCTGGTTGGCGTTGTTGAGCGGGCCGTACAGCACGTCCTCGTCGTCCGGCTGGCCGGTCTTCGTCTCGGCGGCGGCCTTGGCCAGCTGCGCCACGAACTCGTCGTGGATCGACTCGTGGACGAGGACGCGGGTGGCGGCCGTACAGTCCTGGCCGGCGTTGAAGAAGCCCGCGACGGAGATGTCCTCGACGGCCTTGGCGATGTCGGTGTCCTCGAAGACCACGACGGGGGCCTTGCCGCCCAGCTCCAGGTGGACGCGCTTGACGTCCTTGGCCGCCGACTCGGCGACCTGCATGCCGGCACGGACCGAGCCGGTGATGGAGGCCATCGCCGGGGTCGGGTGCTCGACCATGGCCTTGCCCGTCTCGCGGTCGCCGCAGACGACGTTGAAGACGCCCTTGGGCACGATCTGCCCGATGATCTCGGCCATCAGGACGGTCGACGCGGGGGTCGTGTCCGAGGGCTTGAGGACGACGGTGTTGCCCGCGGCGAGCGCCGGGGCGAACTTCCACACGGCCATCATCATCGGGTAGTTCCACGGCGCGACCTGGGCGCAGACGCCGACCGGCTCGCGGCGGACGATGGAGGTCATGCCCTCCATGTACTCGCCGGCCGAGCGGCCCTCGAGCAGCCGGGCGGCACCCGCGAAGAAGCGGATCTGGTCCACCATCGGCGGGATCTCCTCGCTCGCGGTGATCCCGACCGGCTTGCCGGTGTTCTCGACCTCGGCGGCGATGAGCTCCTCGGCACGCTCCTCGAAGGCGTCCGCGATCTTGAGCAGGACCTTCTGGCGCTCGGACGGCGTGCTGTCGCGCCAGGCGGGGAAGGCGGCCGCGGCGGCCTCCATGGCGGCGTCGACGTCGGCCTGCCCGGAGAGCGGGGAGGTGGCGTACACCTCTCCGGTGGCCGGGTTGACCACCTCGATGGTGCGGCCGTCGGCCGCGTCGCGGAACTCCCCGTTGATGTAGTTACGCAGCCGGCGCAGCTCGGTGGTCACTTGCCACCCCTCCTGTCACGTTCTGTCTTCGCACGTCCTTGTGCGGCGTCCCGATGGGCGAGACACCTCAGCCTAGTCGCTCGACTGACGCTTTCAACAGCCCCGACCCCCCGCAACTTCGGATTCAGTGAGATCGAGGGCCGTACACAACGAATTTCATCGATCCGGGCTTGCACGACAGACAATCTCGGTGCACAGTGGAGGCGTGGCCAGTCGAAGCACAGACTCCAGAACCGGAACCGGTTCGTCCCCGACGATCGACGCCGTCTCCCTGGCGATCATCGAGCAACTCCAAGAGGACGGTCGCCGCCCCTACGCGGCGATCGGAAAGGCCGTGGGCCTCTCCGAAGCCGCCGTGAGGCAGCGCGTCCAGAAGCTGCTCGACCAGGGCGTCATGCAGATCGTCGCCGTCACCGACCCCCTCACCGTGGGTTTCCGACGGCAGGCGATGGTCGGCATCAACGTCGAGGGTGACCTGGATCCGGTCGCTGAAGCGCTCACGGCCATGGCCGAGTGCGAGTACGTGGTCATGACCGCGGGCTCCTTCGACCTGATGGTGGAAGTCGTCTGCGAGGACGACGACCACCTGCTCGATGTGATCAACAAGCGGATCCGCACCCTCCCCGGCGTGCGCTCCACCGAGAGCTTCGTGTACCTCAAGCTCAAGAAGCAGACCTACATGTGGGGAACCAGATAACCGTGACCCAGGACCTCTCCAAGACCGCCTACGACCACCTGTGGATGCACTTCACCCGCATGTCGTCGTACGAGAACTCGCCTGTTCCCACGATCGTGCGTGGTGAGGGCACCTACATCTTCGACGACAAGGGCAAGCGCTACCTCGACGGTCTCGCGGGTCTCTTCGTGGTCAACGCGGGACACGGCCGACGGGAGCTGGCCGAGGTCGCGTACAAGCAGGCCCAGGAGCTCGCGTTCTTCCCCGTGTGGTCGTACGCGCACCCCAAGGCCGTCGAGCTCGCCGAGCGCCTCGCGCACTACGCCCCGGGCGACCTGAACAAGGTCTTCTTCACCACCGGTGGCGGCGAGGCCGTCGAGACCGCCTGGAAGCTCGCCAAGCAGTACTTCAAGCTGCAGGGCAAGCACACCAAGTACAAGGTCATCTCGCGTGCGGTCGCCTACCACGGCACCCCGCAGGGCGCCCTGTCCATCACCGGTCTGCCGGCCCTCAAGGCCCCCTTCGAGCCGCTGGTCCCCGGCGCGCACAAGGTGCCGAACACCAACATCTACCGCGCCCCGATCCACGGCGACGACCCGGAGGCCTTCGGCCGCTGGGCCGCCGACCAGATCGAGCAGCAGATCCTCTTCGAGGGCCCCGACACCGTCGCGGCCGTCTTCCTGGAGCCGGTGCAGAACGCCGGCGGCTGCTTCCCGCCGCCGCCCGGGTACTTCCAGCGCGTCCGCGAGATCTGCGACCAGTACGACGTGCTGCTCGTCTCCGACGAGACGATCTGCGCCTTCGGCCGCCTCGGCACGATGTTCGCCTGTGACAAGTTCGGCTACGTCCCGGACATGATCACCTGCGCCAAGGGCATGACCTCGGGCTACTCCCCGATCGGTGCCTGCATCGTCTCGGACCGCATCGCCGAGCCGTTCTACAAGGGCGACAACACCTTCCTGCACGGCTACACCTTCGGTGGCCACCCGGTGTCCTCGGCGGTCGCGCTCGCCAACCTGGACATCTTCGACAAGGAAGGCCTGAACCAGCACGTCCTCGACCAGGAGGGCAACTTCTTCAACACGCTGAACAAGCTGCACGACCTCCCGATCGTCGGCGACGTCCGCGGCAACGGCTTCTTCTACGGCATCGAGCTCGTCAAGGACAAGGCCACCAAGGAGTCCTTCAACGACGAGGAGGTGGAGCGCGTCCTCTACGGCTTCCTCTCCAAGGCGCTGTACGACAACGGCCTGTACTGCCGCGCCGACGACCGTGGCGACCCGGTCATCCAGCTGGCCCCGCCGCTGATCGCCGACCAGGGCACCTTCGACGAGATCGAGGGAATCCTGCGCTCCGTGCTCACCGAGGCGTGGTCCAAGCTGTAGGACCCGCTGCACGGACCGACCGGTCACGCTCCCCCAGGACCGACCGGTCACGGTCCCCCCAGCATCACGCCGCCCTCACGGCGTGACCCCGGCCCGGGCATGCCGCCATCCGAGTGGATGGCGGCGGCCCGGGCCGCGTGCTGTCCGTATGAGCGGATCTGAATCCTTACGGTGCCGAGTGACCCACAGCCCCGTCTCCTCGTTCCCCCGTACGGGGGAACACATCAGATCCGACATCGAGGTGTACGCGATGGCCCCACCGGACAACGACGTGCTCTGGGCGCGTTCCCTGCACTGCTCCCTGGGCGGCACGGAGGCGCTCACCGGCGTCTCCCTCGGCGTCCGCGAGGGCGAGATCCTCGCCCTCGCCGGCCCGCGCGGCAGCGGCAAGACCACCCTCATGCGCTGCCTCTCCGGCCAGCTCGTCGCCCAGCAGGGCGAGGTCTGGTTCAACAGCAGCCCCGTGCACACGCTGAGCCCCACCCAGCGCGAACGGCTCCGCCGCGACCGCTTCGGCTGGATCGCCCCCGAACCCGGCCTCGTCCCCGAACTCACCGGCTGGGAGAACGCCGCCCTGCCGCTGCTGCTCCGCGGGGCCTCGCACCGGGCCGCGAAGACCGCCGCCCTGGAATGGCTCGACCGGCTCGACATCGGCGCGAGCGCCCGCAAACGGCCGCACGCCCTCACCCACCCCCAGCGCCAGCGGATCGCCATCGCCCGCGCCCTCGTCACCACCCCCTCGGTGCTCTTCGCCGACGAACCCACCGCCGCCCTGCACCAGGCCGACGGCGCGCAGGTCCTGCGCACGCTGACCGCCGCCGCCCGCTCCCACGGCATCACCGTGCTCCTCGCCACCCACGACGGCGAGGTCGCGGCGCTCGCCGACCGCACGGTCGGACTCCTCGACGGACGCAGGGTGGGCACCGTACCCCCGGCGTCAGGGGCGGAGGGCGTCGCCGCGTGCTCGCTCTCCGTCTAGCCCGCGGGACCCACCCCCTCGTCCTCACGCGGCGGCTCCTCGTCGCCGCCTCGGCCGCGGGGGTCGGCTTCCTCCTGCTCTGCACCCTCGGATACGCCGTCGGGCACCCGGTACACTCCTCGGCCTCGGTACTGCGGCTGCTGTGGTGCGTCCTGCCGCTCGCCGCCACGGTCCAGTTCGCCGTCGCGGTGGCCCGCACCGACCCCAGCACCCGGCCGCGCCCCGGCCTCTCCGCGGTCGGCCTCGGCCCCGCCCGGCTCACCGCCATCGCCGCCGCGTCCACGGCCGTCGCCTGCGCCCTCGGCTCGATGGTCGCCCTGCTGCTCTACCTGCACCTGCGCGGCGACATCACCGGTCTGCCCTTCGACGGGGCCGCCGCCGAACTGCTCGCCGCCGACCAGCCGATGCCGGTCGCGGCGGCCCTCACCCTCCTCGCCGTCCTGCCGGTCGTCGCCGCCACGGCGGCGGGCCTGGCGCTCCGGCCGCGCACGGCCGCCGCGGCCCCGGAGGGCGCGGAGGGCACGGAGCGGCCCGTGCCGTCCGGCCTGCCCTGGGGAGTCGCCCTCGTCGCGGTCGGCCTCGCGGTCGAGACGTACGCGGGCCGCGGCGGCGGGGACGGCGTCCCGATGCCCGGCCGCTTCGACGGCAGCCCGGCCGGCGTCCTCGTCGGCTGGATCCTCACCGCGGTCGGCCTCGCGATGGCGGGCCCGGGCCTCACCCACCTCAGCGGCCGCCTCCTCCAGGCCATCAGGCCCGGCGCCACCCGGCTCCTCGCCGGCCGCGTCCTCATGGACGAGTCCCGCCGCATCGGCCGCCCCCTCGGCGTCGTCAGCGCCGTGCTCTCCGGCACCCTCGCGGCCGCCGCGCTGTACGACGCGAACACCGGCCCCGCCGCCTTCGGCCCGCTCACCGGCCTCGGCGCGGCCCTCGTCCTGGCCTGCACCACCGCCACGCTCCTCACGGCGGCCCTGGAGTCCAAGCAGTGCCGCACCCACACCACCGAGGCCCTGCTCCGCCTCGGCGCACCGCCCACGGTCCTGCGCACGGCCGCCCTCCTGCGCGCCGGCGCCCTGCTCGCCGTCTTCCTGCCCCTCACCTGGGTGGTCGCGCGGCTCGCCGCCCTGCCGCTCACCGGCTGAGACGCCCTCAGGAGGGGCCGCCCCGCGCGGCGGCCCCTATCGTGGGCCCATGGCGACGCTCCCCCCGGCCCACCGCCCGCCCGGCCCGCGCGGGCACGGTCACGAGATCCACAGCCTCGACGAGTTCGACGCGGCACTCGCCCGACCGGGATCCCTCGGCGGCCTGCGGATCCAGTCGATCGACCTCACCGACCGGACCTTCGCCCTGCTCGCCGCGACCACCACCGACGCCGTCTTCCTCGGCTGCGCCATGGAGCCGGAGGCCGCCGCCAAGGTCCGCGCCGACGGCGCCCTCGTCTTCCCGCCCGTGCCCGACCTGCCCTTCGACCCCTACCGGGCGCGGCTCTACACCCCCGGGGAGCTCTACGACGGACTCGCCGACGAGGGGTACGAGGGGACCCCGGACGCGCGCGCGTACACCTGGTTCGGGCGGACCCGCGCGGACGGCGACATCTTCTCCTCGACGCTCCGCTCGCTCCACGACGACGCCGTCTCCGACGCCCTCGACGAACTCCTCGCCGGGGCGCGGGTCGTCGGCGTCATGGGCGGCCACGCGACGGGCCGGGGCACGGAGGCGTACGCGGGCGCCGCCCGGCTCGGCAGGTCCCTCGCCCGAGCCGGCCTCACCGTCGTCACCGGCGGCGGACCGGGCGCGATGGAGGCCGCCAACCTCGGCGCCTACCTGGCCCCGCTCCCCGACCCGGCCCTCCCCGAGGCCCTCGCGCTGCTCGCCGAGGTCCCGTCCTTCGTCCCCTCGGTCACGGAGTGGGCCCGCGCCGCCTTCCGCGTACGGGCCCGCCTCCCGCACGGCGGCGACTCGGTCGCCATCCCCACCTGGTTCTACGGCCACGAGCCGCCGAACCCCTTCGCCGCCCACATCGCCAAGTACTTCGCCAACGCCCTCCGCGAGGACGGGCTCCTCGCCCGCTCCACCGCCGGCGTCGTCTTCCTCCCCGGCGCCGCCGGCACCGTCCAGGAGGTCTTCGCCAACGCCACCCCCAACTACTACGAGTCCCTCGGCTCCCCCACCCCCATGGTCCTCGTCGACCGCGCCCACTGGACCGAACGCCTCCCCGCCTGGCCCCTCCTGCGCGCCCTGGCCGCAGGCCGCCCCATGTCGGCCCGCATCGCCCTGGTCGACTCGATCGACGAGGCCCCGGCGGCGCTGGAACGACTCGCGAAGGCCTAAGGCCTATCCGGAAGTCCCGCCTGGCTCCACTCCCGGACAGGGCCTAGGGGATGTCCTGCCGGTCAGGCCCTGCGTGCGACGCCTGACCGACGAGACACCCCCCTGCTCCGCCGCACGGCGGAGCAGGGACCAGCCCACGGGCCGACGCGTCCGGGGTCCCGGGCCGGAAGGCTCAGGCCATGACACCGAAGACGCTCCTGGCCGCGTGGCCGTCATGGGCGGGCCGTGCCGCGCTCGCGTGGTCGCTGCTGTACGCCACGGGGGCGGCCCTCGCCGCCGCCACCGGACCCGCGCTCGGCTACGCGCTGCTCGGCAAGGGCACCGGCACGGGACCCGAGGCGGGCGCGGCCGCGCTGTACGGGACCGCCGCCGTCCTCGCGTACGCGCTACTGCGCCGGCCGGACGTGCGGGGGCTGTCGACGGCCGCCCTGGCGGCCGTCGCGCTCTGCCTGACCTCGGGCTTCGCCGCCCTCCTCAGCCCCCTCCACCTGCTGTTCTTCCTGTCCCGCAACCAGCCACCGGTCGACTGGGCGGCCCTGGCCAACCAGTCCTTCGCCGTCCTCGGCGCGGTCCTCTGGACCTGCGCCGCCCTCGCCCACCGCCGCCACGCCCTCGGCACCTGCCCGCACTGCGGCCGCCGCCCCGCCCGTGTGCCCTCGGAGGCGTCCGCGCCCCCGGTGCCCGGACCCGCGACCCGCTCCGGCCTCGCCCCCCGCGCCGGCCTCGTCGCCGTCGCCGCCCTCGTCCCGTACACCGTCCTGAAGACGGCCTGGGCGCTGGGCCTCACGGCCGGGTACACGGGCACGGGACGCCCCGGCGTCGATCCGGAGTACACGAGCGATCTGGGCCTCCGGCTGTACGACCACGGCGTGGACGTCACCGCGGTCCTGGCCCTCCTCGGCATGGCCCTCGCGCTCGCCCTGACCCGCCCGTGGGGCCGGCGGCTCCCCCGGCTGCCGCTGCTCGCGCTCGGCTGGGCGGGGGCGGGCGCGCTCGCCCCGTTCGGGGTCTTCCTGGCCGCCGTCGGCATCCTGGCCTGGGCGGGCGCCGTCGACATCGACATGGCGGACCACGCCCCCTGGGTGGTCGCCGTCGCCTACGGCTCCTTCTCCTGCTACGGCCTCGCCCTGGCCCGCGCCACCCGCGCCCACCAGCGGGCCACCCGCAGGCCCTGCGAACGGTGCCACGGGGTGTCCTGAAAGTCCGGCCTGCTCGGCAGGACGGCCCCTGGGTCCGTGCCGGGCGCTGCGAGCCGGGCGGGACTTTCGGACAGGACCTAGCCGGCGTCCCCCGCGCCCGCCAGCACCACCACGTCCTCCACGCGGAACTCGACGGCGACCTCGGCCCCCTCCTCCGGCGCCTCCCGCAGCGGGAGTTCGGCCTCCAAGGCGGGGCCGTCCGCCGGGCGGAGGCGTACGGCGACCCGGTCACCGCGGAAGGTCCGGGACTCGACCGTCCAGGCCGGCCCGTCCCCCGCGAGCCGTACCCCGCCGGGGCGGACGAGCAGGCGCCGCTCCCCCTGCGGTGAGCCGTCCGGAACGGGAACCCGTCCCCAGGGCGTCTCCGCGACCGCGCCGGCCACCCGCGCGGCGACCACGTTGTCGAAGCCGAGGAAACGGGCGACGAACTCCGAGGCGGGGCGGGACCACACGTCGACGGGCGTGCCGGACTGCGCGATCCGCCCGTCGCGCATCACGACGACCCGGTCGGCGAGGGCGAAGGCCTCGCCCTGGTCGTGGGTGACGGCCAGGACCGTCGTGCCGAGCCGCCCGAAGAGCTGCCGCAGCTCGACGACGAGCCGTTCGCGCAGACCGCGGTCGAGCTGTCCGAGCGGCTCGTCCAGCATGAGCAGCCGCGGCCGCGGCGCGAGCGCGCGCGCGAGCGCCACCCGCTGCTGCTCACCGCCGGAGAGCGCGGCGACGGACCGCCGCTCGGCGCCGGGCAGACCGACGAGGTCGAGCAGCTCCCGCACCCGCTCGGCCTGCTCCGCCTTCGCGGCCCCCCGCATCCGCGGCCCGAAGGCGACGTTGCCGCCGACGTCCCGCTGCGGGAACAGCTGGTGGTCCTGGAACATCAGGCCGACGCCCCGCCGGTGCACCGGCACCCCGGCCTGGTCGGCGCCGCCGAGCAGCACCCGGCCGCCGTCCAGCTCCTGGAGCCCGGCGACGGCCCGCAGCAGCGTGGACTTGCCGCTGCCGCTGGGGCCGAGGACGCACACGATCTCGTGCTCGGCGACGTCCAGGTCCACGGCGTCGAGCACGGCCCGCTCCCCGAACCGTACGGTCGCGTCCTCGATCGAAAGCATCAGAACTCCCCGGAGGTCCGGTCGGTGCGCAGCCGTTCGAGCAGCAGCAGGGACACCGCGCACACCACCATCAGAATCGTCGACAGGGCCATGGCCTGGCCGTAGTTGAGTTCGCCCGGCCGGCCGAGCAGCCGGGCCACCGCCACCGGCAGCGTCGGGCTGTCGGGCCGGGCGATGAAGACGGTCGCGCCGAACTCGCCCAGCGAGACGGCGAACGCGAACCCGGCGGCGATGAGCAGCGCCCGCCGCACCAGCGGCAGGTCCACCTCCCGCCAAGCCCGCCACGGCGACGCGCCGAGCACGGCCGCCGCCTCCCGCAGTCGCTCGTCCACGGCCCGCAGCACCGGCAGCATGGTCCGTACGACGAAGGGGACGCCGACCAGCGCCTGCGCGAGCGGGACGAGGATCCAGCTGGCCCGCAGGTCGAACGGCGGCTCGTCGAGCGTGATGAGGAAGCCGAAGCCGACGGTGACCGCCGACACCCCGAGCGGCAGCATCAGCAGCGCGTCGAAGCCGCGTACGAGCCGTCCGGCGCGCCGCGTGAGGGCCGCCGCCGCGAGCCCGCCGATCACCACCGCGATGGCGGTCGCGGCCACCGCGTACCGCAGCGAGTTCCCGACGGCCTCCAGCGGCGGCACCAGGAACGTGCCGCTCTCGTCGAGCGAGCCCAGCGCCCGGTAGTACCCGAGCCCGTACCCGCCGGACCCGGCGAAGGAGCGCTCCACCAGGACGCCGAGCGGCAGCAGGATCAGCAGCGCCACGGAGAGGAGCACGCCCGCGAGCAGTGCCCACTGGCCGGCGCCGCGCGGTCGGCGCGCGGTCTGCTCGGGCGGTACGAGCCGCAGCGCGGTCTCCCGTCGCCGTACCGTCCAGGCGTGCACGCCGAGGATCGCGCCGACCGCGGCGAACTGCACGAGCGTGAGCACGGCGGCCGTCCGCAGGTCGAGCAGGCGTGCGGTCTGGCGGTAGATCTCCGCCTCCAGGGTGGAGTACGCGTCCCCGCCGAGGATCTGCACGACGCCGAACGAGGTGAAGGTGAAGAGGAACACCATCAGCGCCGCCGCCGACACCGCCGGCACCAGCGCGGGCAGCGTCACCGTCCGCCAGGCGGTCCAGCGCGAGGCGCCGAGGACCCGGGCGGCCTCCTCCTGGCGCGGGTCGAGCTGGGACCAGAGGCCGCCGACGGTCCGCACGACGACGGCGTAGTTGAAGAAGACGTGGGCGAGGAGGATCGCCCACACGCTGGTGTCGAGCCGCAGCCCCCACAGCTCGTCCGTCAGCCCGCCGCGTCCGACGACCGCCAGGAACGCGGTGCCGACCAGCACGGTCGGCAGCACGAACGGCACCGTGACGACGGCCCGCAGCACGTTCTTGCCGGGGAAGTCGAAGCGGGCGAAGACGTACGCCCCGGGCAGCGCCACGAGCAGCGTGAGCGCCGTCGAGGCGAGGGCCTGCCACGCGGTGAAGCCGAGCACGTCGAGGATGTCGGGCCGGCTCAGCGTCTCGCCGATCCGCCCGAGGTCCCAGGTGCCGTCGGGGCGGAGCCCGCGCTCCACGATGGAGGCGACGGGCCAGGCGAAGAGGACGCCGAAGAACGCGAGCGGCAGGGCCATGAGCCCCAGCCGCGCCGCGCTCCTCTTGACGTCGCGCCCTACTTCACGACGAGCGACGACCACTGCTGGATCCACGCGTCACGATTCTCGGCGATCTTCTCGGGCGCCATGGTCTCGGGCTTCTCGACGACCACGCCGTGCTTCGTGAACAGCTCGGGCAGCGCCGCGTCCTTCGCCACCGGGTTCACGAACATCTGGAGCGGCATGTCCTCCTGGAACTTCTTGGAGATCAGGAAGTCGATCAGCGCCTTGCCGCCCTCGGGGTTCTTCGCCCCGTTCAGCAGACCCGCGAACTCCGTCTGGCGGAAGCAGGTGCCGGTGGAGACGCCGGTGGGCGCCACCTTCGGCTGCGGCTCGCCGTACAGCACCTCGACGGGCGGGCTGGAGGCGTACGACACGACCAGCGGCCGGTCGCCCTTGGCCTGCTTGCCGCCGGCCGAGCCGGAGAACTCCTGGTTGTAGGCGAGCTCCCAGCTGTCGACGGTCTTCACGCCGTTGGCCTTGAGCCGCTTCCAGTAGTCCTGCCAGCCCTTGTCGCCGTACTTCTCGACCGTGCCGAGGAGGAAGCCGAGGCCCGGGGAGGACCGCTCGGGGTTCTCGACGACGAGCAGGTCCTTGTACGCCGGCTTCGCCAGGTCGTCGAAGGTCACCGGCGGCGCCAGCTTCTTGTCGGCGAAGTACTTCTTGTCGTAGTTGACGCAGATGTCACCGGAGTCGATCGGGGTGACCCGGTGCTCCTTGTCCAGCTGGTACGCGGCCGGGACCCGGTCGAGCCCCTTCGCCTCGTACGGGACGAAGATCCCGTTGTCGAGGGCGCGGGACAGCAGGGTGTTGTCGACGCCGAAGAAGACGTCGCCCTGCGGGGAGCCCTTGGTGAGGATCTCCTTGTTGACGGCCTCGCCGGCGTCGCCGCTCTTGAGGACCTTGACCGTGAAGCCGGTCTGCTTCGTGAACTCGGCCAGCACCTCCTTGGAGGCGTTGAACGAGTCGTGGCTGACCAGCGTCACGGTCTTCGGCGCGGGCGCGCCGGTCTTGCCGGCCGCGTCCCTGACGTCGTCGGTGCCGCACGCGGCGAGGCTGGTGACGCCGAGCGCCGCGACGAGCGCGACGGCGGCGGCCTTCTTGATGCCCACTGGTTTTCCTCCTGGGTGTGACCAGGAAGAGACGCGGCCCCGCCCACCCGGAGGTGGGCGGGGCGCAACAGCTCGAGTTACGACCGAACTTCCTACCCAGAATGACCTGGGCGAGGTTCAGAGGGTCTGCGGTCCTACGGTGACCGCACTCTCAGCGCTGTGGCGCTCCCCTGTCGGAATATGAAGATGTGTTCGAGCTCAGACTACAAGGTCAGCGCTCGGCCGCTGCCAGCTGTCCACAGGCACCGTCGATCTCCTGGCCGCGGGTGTCCCGCACGGTCACCGGCACGCCGTGGCGCGCGATGGCCTCCACGAACGCCTTCTCGTCCTCGGGACGCGACGCCGTCCACTTCGAACCGGGCGTCGGGTTCAGCGGGATCAGGTTGACGTGCACCCGCTTGCCCTTGAGGAGCTTGCCGAGCAGGTCACCGCGCCAGGCCTGGTCGTTGATGTCCCGGATGAGCGCGTACTCGATGGAGATCCGGCGCCCGGACTTCTCCGCGTACTCCCAGGCGGCGTCGAGGACCTCGCGGACCTTCCAGCGCGTGTTCACGGGCACCAGGGTGTCGCGCAGCTCGTCGTCCGGCGCGTGCAGCGAGACCGCGAGCCGGCACTTGAAGCCCTCGTCGGCGAACCGCAGCATCGCGGGCACGAGACCCACGGTCGACACCGTGATCCCGCGCTGCGACAGACCCAGCCCGTCCGGCTCGGGGTCCGTCAGCCGCCGGATCGCCCCCACCACCCGCTTGTAGTTCGCGAGCGGCTCCCCCATGCCCATGAAGACGATGTTGGACAGCCGCGCCGGTCCCCCGGGCACCTCCCCGTCCCGCAGGGACCGCATCCCGTCCACGATCTGGTGCACGATCTCGGCCGTCGACAGGTTCCGGTCGAGCCCCGCCTGCCCCGTCGCGCAGAACGGGCAGTTCATCCCGCAGCCGGCCTGCGACGAGATGCACATCGTCACCCGGTCCGGGTACCGCATCAGCACCGACTCGACGAGCGTCCCGTCGTGCAGCCGCCACAGCGTCTTGCGGGTGGTGTCGTCGTCGCACGAGATGTGCCGCACCACCGACATCAGGTCGGGCAGCAGCTCCCCCGCCAACTTCTCCCGCGCGGCGGCCGGAATGTCCGTCCACTCCGCCGGGTCGTGCGCGTACCGCGCGAAGTAGTGCGTGGACAGCTGCTTCGCGCGAAACGGCTTCTCACCGATCGCGGCAACAGCCTCCTTCCGCTCGGCAGGCGTGAGGTCGGCCAGGTGCCGCGGCGGCTTCTTGGCTCCGCGGGGGGCGACAAAAGTGAGTTCTCCGGGCTTGGGCATGGTGCTACCAGTGTCGCAGACACGCGGCGGTGTGCCGGCGCGTGGCGGGTGGGGGTGGTCACGGGGTGGGGCGGCCGGGTGGGGTGCGGGGGATGCGGGAGGTGAAGAAGAGGGCGAGGACGGAGGCGGCGGCGAGGATGGAGAGGGCGGCGCGGACGCCGTCGAGGCGGGCTTCGGCGTTGGCGTCGAGGGCGGCTTCGGTCACGGCGGGGCTGGTGCCGGCTTCGTCGAGGGCGTCGGTGAGCTGGGCGTCCGAGAGGAAGGGGATGCCGCTCTGGAGTTGGACGACGGCCTGCTCCTTCACCTCGGCGGGGACGGCCGGGTTCTGTTCGACGCTGGCGATGAACGAGGCGGTGAGCGCGGTGATCATGAGGGAGCCGGCGAGGGCGGTGCCGATGGAGGCGCCGAGGTTGGTGACGGAGTTCTGGATGCCGCCGACCTCGGCGCTCTGCTCGTCCGGCACGGCGGACACGGTGACGGCGCCGAGCTGGGAGGCCAGGGCGCCCATCCCGAAGCCGACGAGGAGCAGGGGGACGGTGACGACGGCGGCGTCGGCGTCCGCGTCGAGGGCGGCCATCAGCACGACGGCGCCGGCGAGCAGCGCGAGCACCCCGATGCGCACCACGCGGCGGGGGGACGCGTCGGGGAACAGCCGGGGGATGAGGAGCGCGGCGGCGAGCAGGGTCACCGACAGCGGGAGGATCCGGACGCCGGTGCTGAGCGCCGACAGCCCCAGCGCGACCGACAGGTAGAGCGGGACGACGAAGAAGACGCCCATCTGGACGAGGTACTGGAAGAAGAACATGGTGAGGCCGCCGGTGAGCTGCCGGTTGCGCAGCATGTCCGGGTAAATGAGCGGCTCGCGGTGGCGTTCGACGAGCTGGGACTCCCAGCGCAGGAAGAGCCAGAGCAGCAGCAGGCCCGCCAGCATCAGCCACACGACGAGCGACACCCCGAGCCAGGCGGGCGCGTCGGGCTTCGGCTGGAGCCAGCCCCACTCGCCCGAGCGGAGCACGCCGTACACGAAGATCCCCAGGCCGGCCGCGCAGAGCAGCGCGCCGAAGAGGTCGACGCGCGGGCGCTCCTCGCTGACGGCGTCGGCGATGCGGCGGGCGAAGACGAGGATCACCAGCACCACCAGGACCTCGCCGGCGAACACCCAGCGCCAGGAGAAGTACGTGGTGGCGATGCCTCCGATGAGGGGCCCTGCGGCGATGGCGACGGCGCCCGCGGCGGCGACGACGCCGTACGCCATCGGGCGGCGATCGGTGGGGAAGTTGCCGGCCACGAGGGCCACGATGGCGGGCATGATGAGCGCCGCCCCGACGCCTTCGAGGAACGACCAGCCGAACAGCAGCACCGGGAGGTTCGGGGCGAGGGCCGTGGTGAGGGAGCCCGCTCCGTAGATGCAGCAGCCGATCATGAAGGCCCGCTTGCGGCCGATCAGGGTGCCGACCTTGCCCCCGGGGATCATCAGCATCGCCATCACCAGCGTGTACGCGGTGATGGCGCCCTGGATGCCGGTGATGGTGGTGCCGACGTCCTCGGCCACCGTGGCGATGGAGACGTTCATGACGGAGCTGTCGAGCGCCATGAGGAACTGCCCCGCCGCGAGGGTCAGCAGGACCGAGAGGGCCCCGGAGGGCCGTTCGGCGGAGCGGGCCGTGGGTGCTGTCATGCTCGGCATCCTTCCCGCGCCGGGGCTTCGGGCCGCCGATCCGCCGCCCGCTTCCCCCACACGGCGGACACCGGAACGAGGACGGGCCCGCTGCCGTGAAGGCAGCGGGCCCGTCCCACGGAACGAACGGTTCAGCCGGTCCCGACGAACAGCGCGAGCAGCAGCCACACCACCGGCGCCGTCGGCAGCAGCGAGTCGAGCCGGTCCATGATGCCGCCGTGACCGGGGAGCAGCGTCCCCATGTCCTTGATGCCGAGGTCGCGCTTGATCATCGACTCGCCCAGGTCGCCGAGCGTCGCGCTCGCCGCCACCGCGAGACCGAGGATCAGGCCCTGCCACCAGGCACCCTCGTCGATCATGAACTCCATGCACAGCGCGCCCGCCGCCATGGCGAACGCCACCGCGCCGACCAGACCCTCGCGGGTCTTGCCGGGGCTGATGCGCGGGGCCAGCTTGTGCTTGCCGAAGCGCCAGCCGACGGCGTACGCCCCGGTGTCGCTGACCACCGTCAGGATCAGGAAGGTCAGCACCCGCTCCGGGCCGTCGTCGGCGGTCAGCAGCAGCGCCACGAACGTCGCCAGGAACGGCACGTAGAACGCGGCGAAGACGCCCGCCGTGACGTCCTTCAGGTAGCCCTCGGGGGGCTCCGTCATCCGCCACACCAGCACCGCGAGCGCCGTGAGCGCCATCGCCACCCAGGCACCCTCGGCACCCCGGACGTAGCCGGCGACGACCATCGCCGCACCGCCGACCGCGAGCGGCACCAGCGGGGCCTTGATGGCCTTGCGTTCCTGGAGGCGGGAGGTGAGCTCCCAGAGGCCGACGACCACGGCGACCGCTATCACGCCGATGAACGCCGGCGCCCAGATGTACAGCGAGGCGATGATGACGGCCCCGAGGCCGACCCCGACCCCTATGGCCGCGCCCAGATTGCGCCCCGCGCTCTTCTTCTGCCGTGGCGCCGTCGGCGCGGGCGGCGGAGGCGGGGTGGGGCTGGGCATGGGCTCCTGCGGGTGCTCGTGCGGCGTCTCGTCACGGAACAGGGGACCGCTCGGATGAGCGGCCCCCCGACCGTGACCGTCCTGGAATCCGCCGGCGGGAACGTCGGGCACGATGGGCATGGGCCGAGTCTGCGCCGCCTGATGCCGATCGTATGCGGGACCCGCCGGGGCGGGACCCTGGTCGGGTCCCCCACGGCCGGAACCGGCCGGGGCACCCCAGGAAGAGTCGTTCATCAGACCTCGAGCAGCTCGGCTTCCTTGTGCTTGAGCAGCTCGTCCACCTGCGCGACGTACTTCGCGGTGGTGTCGTCGAGCTCCTTCTCGGCGCGGCGGCCCTCGTCCTCGCCGACCTCGCCGTCCTTGACGAGCTTGTCGATGGTCTCCTTGGCCTTGCGGCGCACCGAGCGGATCGAGATCTTCGAGTCCTCGGCCTTGCCCTTGGCGACCTTGATGTACTCCCGGCGGCGCTCCTCGGTCAGCTCCGGGAACACCACACGGATGATGTTGCCGTCGTTGCTCGGGTTGACACCGAGGTCCGAGTCCCGGATCGCCTGCTCGATGTTGCGCAGCGCGCTCTTGTCGAACGGGGTCACCACGGCCATCCGCGGTTCCGGGACGGAGAAGGACGCCAGCTGGTTGATGGGGGTGATGGCGCCGTAGTAGTCGGCCACGATCTTGTTGAACATCGCCGGGTGCGCACGGCCGGTGCGGATCGCGGCGAAGTCCTCCTTGGCGACCACGACGGCCTTCTCCATCTTCTCCTCGGCCTCGAGGAGGGTCTCTTCGATCACCACATGCTCCTGCGTGTCGTCGCGTTGTGTCCTGCACGGTGTACGACCGGCAGGGCTCTGTCCATCCCCTTGCGGGGCGGTTCCCGGTTCGGGTGTCAGGCCCGGGTGCCCTGGTCGCTCACGAGCGTGCCGATCTTCTCACCCTTCACCGCGCGAGCGATATTGCCCTCGGTGAGCAGTTCGAAGACGAGGATCGGGAGGTTGTTGTCCCGGCACAGGGTGATGGCGGTGGCGTCGGCGACCTTGAGGTCGCGGGAGAGCACCTCGCCGTACTCGAGGGCGTCGAACTTGACCGCGTCGGGGTTGGCCTTCGGGTCGGAGTCGTAGACGCCGTCCACGCCGTTCTTGCCCATGAGCAGGGCCTCGGCGTCGATCTCCAAGGCGCGCTGGGCGGCGGTGGTGTCCGTGGAGAAGTACGGCATGCCCATGCCCGCACCGAAGATGACCACACGGCCCTTCTCCAGGTGGCGCACGGCGCGCAGCGGGATGTACGGCTCGGCGACCTGGCCCATGGTGATGGCGGTCTGGACGCGGGAGTCGATGCCCTCCTTCTCCAGGAAGTCCTGGAGGGCGAGGCAGTTCATCACGGTTCCGAGCATGCCCATGTAGTCGGAGCGGGCCCGGTCCATGCCGCGCTGCTGGAGCTCGGCGCCGCGGAAGAAGTTGCCGCCGCCGATCACCACCGCGATCTCGGCGCCGTCGCGGACGACCGCCGCGATCTCACGCGCGATGGCGTGCACGACGTTGGGGTCGACACCCAGGCCGGTACCGCCGGAGAAGGCTTCTCCGGACAGCTTCAGCATGTAGCGGCCGGCCTTTTTGCCGTTGTTGTCGTCGTCGCCCTGTACGGCGCCCTGGTTCATGGAGATCTCCTCGTGCACATACGAAGGAGGCCATTGCCTTGGGTCCTCGCGGTATCCCGTACGGCAATGGCCTCCTCGTCAGATCTGCGGTCGTCCTGCGCGGGCGCGGACGACTGCCTCAGACCCTACCGGGGTCCGGTGTCCGTCGCGTTCGCGTACGGACTCAGATGCCGACCTTGATGCGGGTGAAGCGCTTCAGGGTGACACCGGCCTCGTCCAGGATCTGCTGGACGGACTTCTTGTTGTCAAGGGCGTACGGCTGACCGAGCAGCGTCGCGTCCTTGAAGAAGCCGTTCACGCGACCCTCGACGATCTTCGGGAGCGCGGCCTCGGGCTTGCCCTCGGCGCGGGTGGTCTCCTCGGCGACGCGACGCTCGGTCTCGACGACCTCGGCCGGAACGTCCTCACGGGTGAGGTACTTCGGCGCGAAGGCGGCGATGTGCTGGGCGACACCCTTGGCGACGGCGGCGTCGGCCTTGTCGAACTCGACGAGGACACCGATCTGCGGCGGGAGGTCCGGCATCGTGCGGTGCATGTACGCGAAGACGAAGCCGTCGGCGTACTGCGCGAAGCGGTCCAGGACGATCTTCTCGCCGAGGTTGGCGTTGGCCTCGTCGACGAACGCCTGCACGGTCTTGCCGGCCTCGATCTCGGAGGCGAGCAGCGCGTCGATGTCGGCCGGAGCGGTGGCGGCGACGTGCGCGGCCAGCTGGTTGGCGACGGCCTGGAACTTGTCACCCTTGGCGACGAAGTCCGTCTCGCACTTCAGCTCGACGAGGACGCCGGAGGTGTTGTCGTCGGCGATGAGGGAGACCACGGCGCCGTTCTCGGCGGAGCGGCCCTCGCGCTTGGCGACACCCTTCTGGCCCTTGATGCGCAGGGCCTCGACGGCCTTGTCGACGTTGCCGTCGGCCTCGTCGAGGGCCTTCTTGCAGTCCATCATGCCGGCGCCGGTGAGCTCGCGGAGCTTCTTGACGTCAGCGGCGGTGTAGTTCGCCATGAGTCTGTTTCTCTCTCGAAGTCTGAAAGATCGGGCGGGTCCACGGGTGGACGGCGGGGGCTTCGTGGGCCCCCGCCGTCGTCACCCGAAGGTCCTGAAGGGTCAGGCCTGCTCGGCGTCCGCGGCCGGAGCCTCGGTGGCCTCGGCAGCGGCCTCGGCCGGAGCAGCCTCGGCCGGAGCGGCCTCGGCGGCGGGGGCCTCGACGGTCTCGTCGGCCTTCTTCTCGCCCGCGAGCAGGTCGCGCTCCCACTCGGCGAGGGGCTCGCCGGCGGCCTTCTCGCCCGGCTTCGAGTCACCGGTCGCGGCACCGGAACGGGCGATGAGGCCCTCGGCGACGGCGTCGGCGATCACGCGGGTGAGCAGGGTGACGGAGCGGATCGCGTCGTCGTTGCCCGGGATCTTGTAGTCGACCTCGTCGGGGTCGCAGTTGGTGTCGAGGATCGCGACGACCGGGATGTGGAGCTTGCGCGCCTCACCGACGGCGATGTGCTCCTTCTTGGTGTCGACGATCCAGACGGCGCTCGGCACCTTCTGCATCTCGCGGATACCACCGAGGGTCTTCTCCAGCTTGGCCTTCTCGCGGGAGAGGACCAGGAGCTCCTTCTTGGTGAGGCCGGAGGCGGCCACGTCCTCGAAGTCGATCTGCTCGAGCTCCTTGAGGCGCTGCAGACGCTTGTAGACGGTGGAGAAGTTGGTGAGCATGCCACCGAGCCAACGCTGGTTGACGTACGGCATGCCGACGCGGGTCGCCTGCTCGGCGATGGCCTCCTGGGCCTGCTTCTTCGTACCCACGAACATGATGGAGCCGCCGTGCGCGACGGTCTCCTTGACGAACTCGTAGGCGCGGTCGATGTACGACAGCGACTGGAGCAGGTCGATGATGTAGATGCCGTTGCGCTCGGTGAAGATGAAGCGCTTCATCTTCGGGTTCCAGCGACGGGTCTGGTGACCGAAGTGGACGCCGCTCTCCAGCAGCTCCCGCATCGTGACGACGGCCATGGCCATCTCCTTGGTTTTCTCGGTTGTGTTCCTGACGCCCCGGCGCGCCATGCCCACGAGGGACCGAAAGGCGCTGCCACGGCCGGTGAGGGCAGTGGCGGGGCGTGCGAAGTCGACCCGGTGACCCGGGTCGCCATAGGAAGTGTACGGGACCCCGGGAGCGACGGGTGACGACCCCGTCCACAACCGACGAGTAGTCCACAGAAACCGTCGCGGAACCGTCTGAACCGGTCAGCCGGTGAAGCCTTTCCCCATGCACCTCACCGCACTGCTCCTCGTCCTCGGGCTGCTCTGGCCGGTGGGCCCCCCGCCGCCGGAGATCGTCCGCGGCTGGCAGCCGCCGCCCGGCCCCTACGCGGCCGGCCACCGGGGCGTCGACCTCGCCGCCGCACCGGGCGCGCCGGTCCTCGCCCCCGCCTCGGGGACGATCTCCTTCGCGGGCCCGGTCGGCGGCCGCGGGGTCCTCACCCTCACGCTGCCGGGCACGGGCACTCCCCCGCTCCGGACCACCTTCACCCCGGTCGTCCCGCTGCTGGGGGCGGGCGCCCGGGTCCGCGCGGGCACCCCGATCGCCCGGGTCGCGCCCGGCACCCATTGCCCGGAGTCGTGCCTCCACTGGGGGCTGCTGCGCGGCGGGACGTATCTGAACCCGCTGCTCCTGACCGACCGGCCGCCCTCACGGCTGCTGCCGCTCGGGGAGAGACGGGTCAGGCCGTGGCGCCGTTGACGCCGTGGAGGGCCATCGAGACCGCGGCCTCGGCGATCTCCTCGGGGTTCTCGGCGGCGCCGAGCTCGATGCGGCGGACGGCCGCGTCGACGACACCCTGGAGGAGCATCGCGCCGAGGCGGGGCTGCGGCTGGCCGAGGGCGGCGAGGGCTTCGACGATCATGGCGACGAGTCCGCCGTGGGCGGCGCGGATCTTCTCGCGGGCTCCGTCGTCGAGCTCGCTCGCGGAGATGGCGACGACGGCCCGGTGGCGGCGGTCCCCGACCAGCTCCAGCTGCTTGCGGACGTAGGCCTCGACCTTGCCGCCGGGCGTCGCGGCACCGGCCATCGCGGCCTCGACCTCGGCGGCCCACACGGGGAAGTCGACGGCGCAGAGCTCTTCGACGACGGCCGCGCGCGACCGGAAGTACTCGTACACGGAGGAACGGGCGAGGCCCGTGCGCTCGGCGAGGGCGGGGAAGGTCAGCGCCTCCGTCCCGCCCTCGGACAGCAGGGATCGCGCGGCGTCCAGGAGGGCGCCGCGCTGCATCGTCCGGTGCTCGGCCACCGAGGCCGCTCGAATCCTGGGCACGGCTCCACTGTACGACCGGCCCCGGACGCTCAGCGTCCGACGTCGGCCAGCTTGGCCCGCAGTTGCAGGACGGATTTGGTGTGGATCTGGCTGACGCGGCTCTCGGTGACGCCGAGGACGTTCCCGATCTCGGCGAGGGTGAGGCCCTCGTAGTAGTAGAGGGTGACCACGGTCTTCTCCCGCTCGGGGAGCGTGTTGATGGCGCGGGCGAGCAGTCGGCGCAGCTCGCGGCCCTCGGCGACCTCGACGGGGTTGTCGGCGGCCGTGTCCTCCAGGGTGTCCATCAGGGAGAGCCGGTCACCCCCCTCGCCGCCCACGTGCAGCAGCTCCTCCAGGGCCACGACGTTCGCCAGGGACAACTGGCTGAAAACCGCGTGCAGTTCCTCCAGCGTGATGCCCATCTCCGCGGCCACCTCGCTCTCCGAGGGGGTGCGCCGGAGCTGGGCCTCCAGGGTGGCGTAGGCGCGCTCGACGTTGCGCGCCTTCTGCCGGACGGAGCGCGGGATCCAGTCCAGCGCCCGGAGTTCGTCGATCATCGCGCCGCGGATACGGGTGATGGCGTACGTCTCGAACTTGATCGCCCGCTCGACGTCGAACTTCTCGATGGCGTCGATGAGGCCGAAGACCCCGGACGAGACGAAGTCGGCCTGTTCCACGTTGGACGGCAGACCCACGCTGACGCGTCCGGCAACGTACTTGACGAGCGGCGAGTAGTGCAGGATCAGCTGCTCCCGCAGCCGCTCGTCGCCCGTGTCCTTGTACGACCGCCAGAGTTCGTCGAGCGACGTCGGTGCGGGCGGTCGCACGGTGCCCCGAGCTGCTGGGGGCACCGCAGCGCGGTCAGACCCGGAGGTGTGCTGGGGCATGCGTTGCCTTGAGCCGTTCTGCTGTCGGGTGTGTCGGTGTGGGTGTCCTGGTGGGAATTCTGGTGAGCGTAGCGTGAGTGCGCTGTCGCGGTGCGCGAACATCGGCGGATCGCGCCGCTCCGGGTGGACGCCGTCGGTCGCATCTTCGAACCCGGGCCGTGGCGCGTGTCGGCCCCTCGGGTGCGGCCGAGAGAACTCGATTGTTCATCGCCTCAACCCTTTCACCCGAATGCTCCAGGTCAAGTACCGCCTCGCCGCGCGTTCGACGGCGGAGTGGTCCCGTTCGTCAACCTCCAGCCCTCTCCCTGACGTTCGACGAAGCCGAGCGAGTGGAGTTCGTACAGCTTGGCGAGGGTGTCGTCGGGGGTGGTTCCCGCGCGGTGGGCGATGACGGCGGCGGGGGTGGGACCGCGGGCGGGTACGGCTTCCAGGACGTGCGCCGCGGCGGGGGCGAGGAGGTCCCTGGGCAGGACGGGGCCTCGGCGGGCCGGGGCGAGCTGGCCCATGTCGCCGACGAGTTCGATGATCTCGTCGGCGTCGGTGACGAGGGTGGCGTCGCCGCGCAGCAGTTCGTGGACACCGGCGGAGAGGGCGCTGGTGACGGGTCCCGGTACGCCCATGACGTGGCGGCCGAGCCGGGCGGCGGCGCGGGCGGTGACGAGCGAGCCGCTGCGGTGCTGGGCCTCCACGACGACGGTCCCCCGGGTGAGGGCGGCGATGACGCGGTTGCGGAGGATGAAGCGGCTGGGGGTCGGGTGACTCTCGGGCGGCAGCTCCCCGATCACGAGTCCCTGCTCCGCGACGCGGCGGATGAGCCGGTCGTGGCCCCGGGGGTAGGGGGTGTCGACCCCGCAGGCGAGGACGGCGGCGGTGGCCCCGCCCGCGGCGAGGGCGCCGCGGTGGGCCGCGCCGTCGATGCCGTAGGCGGCTCCGGAGACCACGACCCAGCCGTGCCGGGCGAGGCCGGTGGCGAGGTCGGCGGCGGTGTGCGCGCCGTACGGGGTGCAGGCGCGGGCGCCGACCAGGGCGACCGAGCGCAGGGCCCAGGCACGCAGGTCGGCGGGCCCCCGGACCCAGAGCCCGACGGGCCGCGCGTCGCCGAGGTCGTCGAGTTGCCTGGGCCATTCGGTGTCGCCGGGGATGACGAAGCGGCCGCCGAGGCGGTGCACGGTGTCGAGGTCCCTGGCGGGCTCGGCCGCGCCGACGCGGCGCCGCCAGCCGTCGACCCGCCGCGCGCCGGTGCCGGGGAACAGGCCGTCCCCGGCCGCGTCGCCCGGGACACCGAACAGGGCGTCGCCCTGCACTCCGCCCCGCACGCCGTCCCGCGCTCCGTCTCGCACGGCGTCCCGGCACCCGTCCGAGTGTTCGTGCGCGCGCTCGGCCGGGTGCTCGATCCGATAGTCAGCCGGACACTCGGACCGACGCTCGGCCAGGTATTCGGACCGATGCTCAGGCCGTTGCCCAGGCGGCCGGTGCTCAGGCGGCCTGTGCTCGGCCGGGCACACGGGCCCGTGCTCGGGCCGGCGCTCGGCCGCGTACTCGGCCCGGCGCTCGCCCCGGCACTCACCCCGGCCCTCGGGCCCGTAGTCGGCCGGGTGGAGGAGGCGGTCCAGGAAGGCGGGGGCGCCGAGGAGGCGGAGCCAGCGGCCGGCGTGCTCGTCGCCGGGTTCGACGGCCCGGGTGAGGGCGGCCCGCGCCATGCGCTCGTCCGTGGTGGTCACGCGTACTCCCCCGCTCCCACGGGCACGCCGCGCGCGATGCCGGTGCGCAGTTCGAGGGCGAGGGCGATGTCCTGGCTGTCGGGCCGGTCGTGCCCGACGAGGTCGGCGACGCTCCAGGCGACGCGGAGGACCCGGTCGAGGCCGCGGGCGGTGAGGAATCCGCGCTCGATGTCGCGCTCGGCGGTGGCGAGCGCGCCGGGGGCGGCGAGGTAGCGCGTACGGAGTTCGTGTCCGGGGATCTCGCTGTTGACGTTCCAGGGGGTGTCCGCGAGGCGGGCCGCCGCACGGTCCCTCGCCTCGCGGACGCGGTCGGCGACGGTGGCGGTCGTCTCGCCCCGGCAGCCCTGGCCGAGGAGGTCGGCGCGGGTGACGGGTTCGACCTCGACGCGCAGGTCGACGCGGTCGAGCAGCGGCCCGGAGAGCCGCGCCTGGTAGCGCCGGATGAGAGCGGAGGGGCATTCGCAGCCGGAGCCCTGGAGGGTGTGGCGCCCGCAGGGGCACGGGTTGGCCGCGAGGGCGAGCAGGAAGCGGGCCGGGAGCCGGACGACGCCGGCGGCGCGGGCGATGACGACGTGCCCGGATTCGAGGGGTTGGCGGAGCGCGTCGAGGACCTTGCCGGAGAACTCGGGTGCCTCGTCCAGGAACAGGACTCCGCGGTGGGCGAGGGAGACGGCGCCGGGCCTGGGCAGGCCGTTTCCGCCCCCGACGAGGGACTGCGTGGTGGCGGAGTGGTGGGGCGCGCAGTAGGGGGCGCGGCGGACGAGGGGCTCGCCGGGCGGGAGGATGCCGGCGACGGAGTGGACGGCGGTGACTTCGAGGGATTCCTGTCGGGTGAGGGGCGGGAGGATGCCGGGCAGCCGTTCGGCCAGCATGGTCTTACCGGCGCCCGGTGGGCCGGAGAGCATGAGGTGGTGGCTGCCGGCGGCGGCGATCTCCAGGGCCCGGCGGGCCCGGTGCTGGCCCGCGACGTCGGCGAGGTCGGGCCCTTCGGCGGGGTCGGCGGCGAGTCCGGTGCCGATGCCGGCGCCGGGGACGAGCAGTCCGGCGAGCATGGCGTCGGGCCTGCCCTCCTCGGTGGTCTCCTCCTCCGGCACGGGTTCGTCGGTGAGGACGGCGATGAGCTGCCTGAGGCTGCGGACGCCGAGGACGGAGATGCCGGGGACGAGCGCGGCCTCGCCGGCGGTCCGCTCGGGGACGACGACCTGCCGGTAGCCGGCGTCGGCGGCGGCGAGGACGGCGGGCAGGACGCCCCGGACGGGCCGGACGCGTCCGTCGAGTCCGAGTTCGCCGATGAGGACCAGGTCGGCGATGGCGCGCGGGTCGATGCGCTCGGCGGCGCCGAGCACCGCCGCGGCGACGGCGAGGTCGAAGCCGCTTCCGCCCTTGGGGACGGAAGCCGGGCTGAGTCCGACGGTGAGCTTCTTCTGGGGCCATTCGGCACCGGAGTTGACGACGGCGGCGCGGACGCGGTCCCGGCTCTCGCTGAGGCTCTTGTCGGGGAGGCCGACGAGGGTGAAGGCGGCGACACCGGGTTCGAGGTCGGCCTGGACCTCGACGACGACGCCTTCGACGCCGACGAGGGCGACGGAGCAGGTGCGGGCGAATCCCATCACGCCACCCCCTGGGCGTGGGTGAGGACGGGGCCGCCGCGCCGGGGCAGGACGATGCCGACGAGGTCGATGCGGACGCCGCCGGCGGGGGCCGGGGTGCCGCTGCGGTCGAGCCAGCAGTCCGCGAGGCGGCGGAGCCGGTCGGCCTTGCGGGGCGTGACGGCGGCCATCGGGTGTTCGTACGCGCCGTGACGTCGGGTCTTGACCTCGCAGATGACGAGGGTGTCGCCGTCACGGGCGACGATGTCGATCTCGCCGGTGCGGCCGCAGCGCCAGTTGCGGGCGAGGATCTGCATGCCGGTCGCGGTGAGCCGGCGGGTCGCCAGCTCTTCCCCGTACCGTCCGAGGGCTTGGGTCTTGTTCATGCGGTACCACCTCCGTCACCGACTGTGACGGAGTGCGGCGGACCGCGTGGGGCGCTGTGGACGGCCGGGGGGCTGTGGAGAACGGCGTCACTCCCGAGGGTGATGTCCCGCCCTCCGGCGTGCGCCGTCCGCTTCTCGTGGGTTCAGCTGCCGGGGAGTTCGAGGTCGCTCTTGTTGAGCTCCTCGATGTTCACGTCCTTGAAGGTGAGGACGCGGACCTGCTTGACGAACCTGGCCGGCCTGTACATGTCCCAGACCCAGGCGTCGGCCATGCTGACTTCGAAGAAGACCTCGCCCTGGACCGAGTGCACCTGCATCTCGTAGTCGTTGGTGAGGTAGAAGCGCCGCTCGGTCTCGATCACGTATTTGAACAGCCCGACGACGTCGCGGTACTCCCGGTAGAGCTTCAGCTCCATCTCGGTCTCGTACTTCTCGAGGTCCTCGGCGCTCATGGCATGTTCCCCTTCAGCCGTGCGTCCCCCTATTGTGCGCCAGCCGTGCGCGCCCCTAAACGATTTCCGGGGCGAGAACCACCGGTGCACTCGGAGGTCCCTCGTCGAGCAGCCTGTGCAGCAGTTCGGCGAGCCTGGTCGGGTACACCGTCTCACGCGCCGCCGACAGTTCGGCGGATGTCCACCATCTCAGGCCCGCCAGACTGCGGGTCTCCAGCTCCGTGAGGGCCTGCGGCCCGGGCACGGGCCCGGTCCCGCGGGTGCGGGCGAGGTAGTACCACTCGTCCTGGTCCCAGCGGCGCCCGTCGAAGGGGAAGGAGCAGTACCGCTTCCACAGCACCGGGCCGAGCTCGACGTCGGTGATGCCGGTCTCCTCGGCGAGCTCGCGCAGCGCCGCCTGCTCCCGCGTCTCCTCGCCCTCCAGGCCTCCGCCCGGGGTGAACCACCAGGTGTCCGCCGGGTCGTCCGGCTCGTACCCGTGCATGAGGAGGATGCGGTCGTCGGGGTCGAGCAGCACGACCCGCGCCACCCGCCGCGTACCGGCGCCTCCGTCCGTCTCCGCGTCCGCACCGCGTTCCGTCACGCGCCCACCTTCTCCCGCTCGGCGGGCCGTCCTCCGGCCGGCCGCCGGGCCAGCCGCCGGGCCACCGGCCCGTACGCCGCCCCCGCGAGGATCAGTACACACCCGGCGACGATCGCCGTGAAGAGGGCCTCGAAGGGGCCCGGCCGCGAAATGCCGCCGGGGAGGTCCGCGTAGCCCTTCGGGGGCTCCAGGAGGCCCTTGGCGGGCCAGACGACCGCGTCGACCCTGCCGATGACGGTGGAGCGCGGCACGGTGCCCTGGCCGGCCTCCTCCAAGTGCGTGCGGGAGTCGAGCGAGGTGTGCCGGTCGTCGCCGAGGAGGAACAGGCTGCCCTCCGGGACGGTCACGGAGAACTCCTTGTCCGAGGCGACCGCGCGCCCGCTGATCCCCGGCCTCAGGTACGGCTCGACGACCGGCTTGCCGCCGACGGTCAGCCGCCCGTCCGGGTCGCAGCAGGCGACGGTGTCGCCGCCGACGGCGGCGACCCGCTTGACCATGGGCGAGTCGCCCCAGAGGGGGTCCTTGAAGACGACGACGTCGCCGCGGCGCACCTCGTCGCCGTCGATGCGCTCGGCGAGGATCTTGGACCCGACGTCGAGGGTCGGCGTCATGGAGTCGGTGGGGACGGTGTACGGCTGGTAGAGCAGCGCTCCGCCGACGAAACCGCCGAGGAACAGCAGACAGCCGACGGCCACGGCCAGCCCCGACAGCACGCTGCCGAGGCGGCCGCGGCCGCCCTGGGTCCCTGATTTTCCGCTCATGTGCAACCCCAGATGGTCTGTCGACGGTCCGGGACGGCACCCTACCCGCGGGTTGCTACTCGGCGGTATGCCCCGAGGTGCGCTTCTTCCGGCGCCACAGCACCAGCGGCAGCGCTCCGGCCAGGCTCGCCGCGCCGACGGGGGCGGCGGCCAGGGCCTGGTTGAGGGCGGGCTGGTCGAAGATGTCCGGGACGGGGAGCGTGGCCCAGCGGGTCACCGGCCAGGCGATGACGACGGCACGGCCGACGACCTCGTCGTTGGAGACGGTGCCGCCACCCGGCAGCTGCTGGTGGAAGCGCGAGTCCAGCGAGTTCTGCCGGTTGTCGCCCATGACCCAGATCCGGCCCTCGGGGACCTTGATCGGACCGAACGAGTCCTGGCAGGGCACGGAGCCCGGGTAGAGGTACGAGGTCTCGTCCAGCGCCACGCCGTTGAGGACGACCTTGCCGCCCTCCTTGCAGGACACGGTGTCACCGCCGACGGCGATGACGCGCTTGATGAGGTCCTTCTCCTCGGCGGACGGCATGAGGCCGATGAAGCTGAGGAACTTCTGCACGACGTTGGGCTTGGGTGCCTCCTGGCCCTCCAGCCAGCCGCCCGGGTCGTGGAAGACGACGACCTCGCCGCGCTCGGGCTCGGAGCCGAACCAAGGGGTCAGCTTGTCGACGAGAACCCGGTCGCCCTTCTGGAGGGTGTTCATCATCGACTCCGAGGGAATCGAGAACGCCTGCACCAGGAAGGTCTTGATCAGCAGGGCGAGCACCAGGGCGATGCCGACGAGGAGCGGCAGTTCCTTCCAGAAGGAACGCTGCTTCTTCGGGCCCCTGGGCCCGTCCGCCGCGTCGTCGTCGTCGTGCGACACCTCGTCACCCGTCACGTCGTCACCCGTCACACCATCGCCGGTGGCCTCGTCGGCCCTCTTCTCGGGCTCATCGTGTCCGGATCGTGCGCCGACGGCCAAATCCCCCACATCCACTCCTCAATCCGTGCGAACGCCTGCCCCGGAACAGGGACAGGCCCACCACTCCCATAACGAGCAGAAGTTCCGCAGGGGTCGGGAGCCCGGGCAATCCGTTCAGATTCCGCTGGGACACACTATGCGACAGACCGAGCGTCGACTCGGAACTCGCACTGGTGTCCGCCCCGGCATCCGGCACCGCGCTGAACGTCTGCCGCTCCTCCAGGCGCCGCCAGTGCGCGAAGGGCCAGGCGATCACCACGGCGCGCCCCACGACCTGCTCCTCGGAGACGGTGCCGTGGCCCTCCTCGTCCAGGTGGAAGCGGGAGTCGGCCGAATCGGACCGGTGGTCGCCGAGGACGAAGATCCGCCCCTGCGGGACCTTCACCTCGAAGGGGATCTCGGACGGCTGGTTCCCGGGGTGCAGGTACGGCTCGTCCAGCGGTACGCCGTTGACGGTGAGCCGCCCGTCCTTGTCGCAGCAGCGGACGGTGTCGCCGCCGACCGCGATGACCCGCTTGATGAGGTCCCGGTCGTCGGCCGAGGGCAGCAGTCCGATGAAGGTCAGCGCCTGCTTGGCCTGCTTGATGCCGATCGGGTCGTCGGCGGGCGGCGCGGCGTCGTGCTGGAGCCAGGTGCCGGGGTCCTTGAAGACGACGACGTCGCCGCGCTCCGGGCGGGAGCCGAACCACGGGGTGAGCTTGTCGACCAGGACCCGGTCGTCGATCCGGATCGTCTGCTCCATGGAGCCGGAGGGGATGACGAACGCCTGGACCAGGAAGGTCTTGAGGACGAGCGCGATGAGCACGGCCACCGTGATCAGGACGGGGATCTCCCGGATCGCGGAGCGCTGCCGGCGCCGCTTGACCTTGCGGGCGAGCTTGCGCCGCTCTGCGCGGCCGGGCAGGGCCGGGCCCTGGGCGGCGTCTCCGCCGCGGGCGGATCCGCCGGCGGGACGGCCGCGGCTACCCATGGGCCCCCGCCCCGTGTCCGCCGGCCGGCGGGGCCGGTACGGCACCGAAGGCGCCCGTGTCGGGCAGGGCGGACCAGCGGCCGAAGGGCCAGGCGATCCAGCCGGCGCGTCCGACGACCTTGTCGACCGGGACCATCCCGCCGCCGGGGTTGCCCAGGTGGTCGCGGGAGTCGCTGGACTGGCTGCGGTGGTCGCCCATGACCCAGAGCCTGCCCGGGGGGACGACGATGTCGAAGGCCACGCTGGACGGCTGGTCGCCGGGCATCAGGTAGCGCTCCTGGACGGCGACGCCGTTGACCGTGATCCGGCCGTCCGCGTCGCAGCAGACCACCCGGTCGCCGCCGGTGCCGACGACCCGCTTCACGAAGTCGGTCTCGGCGGGCTCGGCGAGCCCGAGGGCGGCCCCGGCGCCGCGCAGGAGTCCGGTGACCGGATCGCCCTCCGGTTCCTCCCGTACGAAGGAGCCGGTGCCGTCGAAGACGACGACGTCGCCCCGGCTCGGCTCGGTGCCGAAACGGTACGCCAGCTTGTTGACCAGGATCCGGTCGCCGACCTGGAGCGTCGGTTCCATCGAGCCGCTGGGGATCAGGAAGGGCTGCATCACGAAGTGGCTCAGGAGCAGCAGGAAGGCCATGCAGGCGGCGCCCACGGCGGCCGTCCGCCGCCACGAGGGCGCGGTCCTGGAGTCCTCGGAAACGCGCGCGGAGCGCGACCCCTCCTCCGTGTCGGAAGAGGGGTCGCGCTCCGGGTGCTGTGCTTCGGTGTCCATCGCTGGCAGAGCCTATCCGGCGAGCCTGTGCGCGGACCGGGAAGCGTCGAGCGTGCCGGGAGCCGAAGCTCAGCGGTCGCGCTTCTCCTTGATCTTGGCAGCCTTGCCGCGCAGCTCACGCAGGTAGTAGAGCTTGGCGCGACGGACGTCACCGCGGGTCACGAGCTCGATCTTCTCGAAGATCGGGCTGTTCACCGGGAAGGTGCGCTCGACGCCGACGGAGAACGAGACCTTGCGGACCGTGAAGGTCTCGCTGACGCCCGAGCCCTGGCGGCGGATGACGACACCCTTGAACTGCTGGATGCGGGAGCGGCTGCCTTCGATGACGCGCACGTGGACGTTCACGGTGTCGCCGGGGCGGAAGGCGGGGAGGTCGGAGCGGAGCGCGGCCGCGTTGACCTGGTCGAGCAGGGAGGCCATGGAGGTCTCTTTCCTCGCTGATGCCACAGGTCATCAGCGGTACGTTCGGATGATCGGGGTGCCGTACGTCTCTGGCGGCGTCGTTCCCCCTGTGGCAGGGGCGCACGCCGGACGGACGACAGCGGCCTATTCTTCCACGTCTTCGAGCCTGCGCCAAAATCGGCCGCCGGGCTCGGGCGCCCACCCCATCATCGAGAGGATCTCGCGGTCCTTCTTGTCGAAGGCCGCCGGATCGCAGCGCTCGATGAGGTCGGGCCGGTGGGCGGCGGTGCGCCGGAAGGCCTCGTCGCGCCGCCAGCGGGCGATCTTGCCGTGGTGCCCGCTGAGGAGGACGTCGGGGATGCCCCGGCCGCGCCACTCGGGGGGCTTGGTGTAGACGGGGCCCTCCAGGAGGTTGGCCATGGCCCCGGGCGCGAAGGAGTCGTCGCGGTGGGACTCGGCGTTGCCGAGGACACCGGGCAGGAGGCGGGCGACGGCCTCGGTGACGACGAGGACGGCGGCCTCTCCGCCGGCGAGGACGTAGTCGCCGATGGAGACCTCGTAGACGGGCATCCGGGTCGCGTACTCGTCCATGACGCGGCGGTCGATGCCCTCGTAGCGGGCCGGGGTGAAGATCAGCCAGGGCCGCTCGGAGAGCTCGACGGCGAGCTCCTGGGTGAAGGGCCGGCCGCTGGGGGTCGGGACGACGAGGACCGGGCCGCGGGCGCCGCCCTCGTAGCCGTCGGCGAGCGCCTGGTCGAGCGCGTCGCCCCAGGGCTCGGTCTTCATGACCATGCCGGGGCCGCCGCCGTACGGGGTGTCGTCGACCGTGTTGTGCCGGTCGTAGGTCCAGTCGCGCAGGTCGTGGACGTGGACGTCGAGCTGCCCGCGCGCGCGTGCCTTGCCGACGAGGGAGACGTTCAGCGGTTCGAGGTACTCGGGGAAGATCGTGACGACGTCGAGCCTCATGCGTCGTCACCCTGCTCGGCGTCGCGGGAGGAGACGATCTCGGCGCGGTCGTCGATGAGGCCGGGCGGCGGGTCGATGACGGCCCGCTGCTCCTCCAGGTCGATCTCGGTGACGATCTCGGAGACGAAGGGGATCATCAGCTCGGTGCCGTCGGGCCGCTCGACGATGAAGAGGTCCTGGGACGGCAGGTGGGAGATCTCGGTGATGCGGCCGATCTCGGTGCCGTCGGCGAGGACGACGTCGAGGTCCATGAGCTGGTGGTCGTAGTACTCGTCCTCCTCCTCCGGCAGTTCCGCGGGGTCGATCTCGGCGATGAGGAGGGTGTTGCGCAGGGCCTCGGCGGCGTTGCGGTCGCGGACGCCCTCGAAGCGCAGCAGCAGCTTGCCGCTGTGGACCTTGCCGGACTCGATGGTCAGCGGCCCGGCGGAGGCCGGGTCGGTCAGCAGTACGGCTCCGGGGCCGAGCCTGAGCTCGGGCTCGTCCGTCCGCACCTCGACGGTGACCTCGCCCTTGATCCCGTGGGCGCGGCCGATCCGCGCGACTACCAGCTGCACTGCTCCACACTCTCCTGTCACACAGCTCGTACGACGAAAAACGACAACGGGCCGGGGCGGGCTCGTAAGCCCTCCCCGGCCCGTGCCGGCACATCATTCAACCGATGTGGCCGACTTGCTCAGCGGACCTGGTCCACGTCGACGAGGTCGACTCGGATTCCACGGCCGCCGATGGCGCCCACGACGGTACGCAGCGCGCGTGCGGTGCGGCCGTTGCGGCCGATCACCTTGCCGAGGTCGTCGGGGTGCACCCGGACCTCAAGCACGCGGCCACGACGCAGGTTGCGCGAGGCGACCTGCACATCGTCGGGGTTGTCGACGATGCCCTTCACGAGGTGCTCGAGAGCCTCCTCGAGCATGCTCAGGCCTCGGTCGACTCGGTCGACGCGGCCTCGGCCTCGTCAGCCTTCTTGTCGGCCTTCTTGGCCTTGGGGGTGATGGCCTCACCCTTGTCGTCGCCGCCCTCGAGGGTCTTCGCGAACTCGTCGAACGAGGCGCGCTTCGCCTCCTTCGTCGCGGGGACGAGCAGCGCCTTCTCGGGGGCCGGCAGGCCCTTGTGCTTCTGCCAGTCGCCGGTGAGCTTGAGGATGGCGAGGACCGGCTCGGTCGGCTGGGCGCCGACGGACAGCCAGTACTGCGCACGCTCGGAGTCGACCTCGATACGCGACGGGTTGTACGTCGGGTGGTAGAGGCCGATCTCCTCGATCGCGCGACCGTCGCGGCGGGTGCGCGAGTCGGCGACGACGATGCGGTAGTGCGGCTGGCGGATCTTACCGAGGCGCTTGAGCTTGATCTTGACTGCCACTGGAGTGGTGTCTCCTGGTCTTGACGTGGTTGGGCACTTGAGATGCCACGTGGGGTTGCGGTACTCGGATGCCCGATGGACGCGTCAGCCGGAGGAGAGAGGGGTCCTATGCGACTGTCGAGTACAGCTAGCCATTGTGCCACACGCCGCCGGGTCAGGTGGCGGCGCCCACCGTCTCCGGGATCCGGAAGGGCTTGCCGCAGCCGCCGCAGACGATCGGGGCCTGGGCCAGCACGGACGGCACCACGCGCACGTTCCGTCCGCAGTCGCAGACGGCCTTGACGCGCACGCCGCCGCCCGAGGAGCCGTGCCGGGCGGCCGGTCCGCGGAAGGAGCGCTTGGTGTCGGCCGCGGTGGCGACCGTGTGGGCCTTCAGGGCCCGCTGGAGCCGCTCGATGGTCGGCCGGTAGCGGCGCCTCGCCTCCGGGTTGAGCGTGACCAGGGAGAAGCCGCTGCTCGCGTGCGGCTCCTCGGGGTGGTCGAGGCCCATCTCCTCGGCGATCGCGAGGAATCTGCGGTTGTGATAGCGGCCGGCGCGGGAGGTGTCGCGGACCCCCCGGGCGGCGGCGATGCCGTGGACTGCCTCGTGGAGCAGTCGTTCGAAGGAGAGTTCGGCGCCGCAGGCGGACGAGGACTCTCCGATCAGGGACTCGGGCGCGGCAAGATCCGGCAGCTCGGGGTGGTGCCGCTGAATGTCGGCCCACGCCTGTGCCAGCTCTGCGGCGAGAACAGGTGGTGTCGTGCTCACGTCGCGTACAACGAGCCGAAGTGCCCCCGGGTTCCATTCCGGGGCATCCCAAATATTTTGCACGTACCCGTCAGTTGCCGTTGATGCGTCCTGACGAGGGCCAGTGCGCCGATCTGCGGAGAAGCCGCGCAGGGAGCGTCAAGCTGGTGCGTAGTAGCGCATACGCCCCGGCGCGTAGCCGCGGTACGTGCGCCCCCCGGAAGCGCCTCTTCGGCCCCGGTCCCGAACCCGGACCGCGTCCGGCCCGGAGTGTTGCAGGGACATTACCGGGTCCGGGTGCGGGACCGCGCACCGCCCCTCCCCGGCCCCGCCCCCGGGCGAATCGGTCCGGCGCGAGCACTGGACGCCGCCCGGGATGCGCAGTTCCCTGACTACGGGGGGCTGTCGTCCAGGCACGGATTGGGGCTCTTTCCATGACACCTACGCTCGTCCCGCACCACCCCGCGCGCGACTGGGCCGAGATCCAGGAACGCATGCTCGTCCCGCTCTACGAGGCGGTGTACGAGCGCCTCGGCGTGGGAGCCGGCTCCCGCGTCCTCGGCCTCGGCTGCGGCTCCGGCCTGGCCCTGCTGATGGCGGCGGCCAGGGGCGCGCGGGTGGCCGGAGTGGACCGGGACCACGCGCGCGCGGAGCTCGCCAGGGAGCGGCTGCCGGAGGACGTCGTGGTCGCGGAGGACGTGCCCGAGGACCTCCCGTACGACGTCTTCACGTTCTTCCACGCGACCGACGGGATCCTCCCGGAGCTGATCGCCCTCACCCGTTCGGCGCAACCGGGCGCGACGGTCGTCCTCGGCGGCTGGGGATCTCCGGAACGGTGTGCCACGGAGCCGGTCCTGCGGGTCGCGGCCCGCCTCGCGGACCGCCCGCCGGGGTTCCGGGCCGACCTGGACGGCCTGGCGGCCGCCGCGGGGCTGCGCCAGGACGGCTCCGGCCGGGTGGCCTGCCCCTTCGGGTACGCGAGCGAGGGCAGCGCGGTGCGCGGGCTGCTCTCGACGGGCGCGTTCGACGAGGCCGTACGCGCCACCGACCTGTCGCAGGTCGAGAAGGAGATCGCGGAGGCGCTCGCGCCGTACGTCCGCGCGGACGGGACGGTCTGGATGCCGACCGTCTTCCGCTACGTCGTCGCCAGGGTGCGATGACGCGGCGGCTCAGGACTCCTTGCGCAGCCGCGTGATCCCCGCCGCCCGGTAGGCCGCGTCCTCCTCCAGGGTCTCGTTCGCGAGGAGGGCCTCGGCCAGGGCGTCCAGCTGGTCGCGGTGCTCACGGAGCTGCCGTACCGCGCTCTCGTAGCACTCGTCGACGATCCGGCGCATCTCCTCGTCCACCGTGTCGAGGGTCGCGGGGGCCGCCGACAGGCCGTACGCCTGCTGGGCGTCGCTCGGGATGGCGGTGAGGCGGCCGACGCGCTCGCTCATGCCCCAGCGGCCCACCATCCCCCGGGCGATGTTGGTGACCTGTTCGAGGTCGTTCTCGGCGCCCGTGGTGATGACGCCGAACACGACCTGCTCGGCCGCCATGCCGCCGAGGGCGCCGATGATCCGGCCGCGCAGGTAGTCCTCGGTGTACGCGTACTTGTCGGAGTCCGGGGTCGACAGGGTGACGCCGAGGGCCCGGCCGCGCGGCACGATGGTGATCTTGCGGACCGGGTCGGCGCCCGGCTGGAGCATCCCGAGCAGCGCGTGCCCGCTCTCGTGGTACGCGGTCCTGCGCCGCTCCTCCGCCGGCATCACCAGCGGCCGCTCCGCACCCAGCTGCACCTTCTCCAGGGCGTCGGAGAGATCGGACTGGGTGACCGCCTCCTGCTCGCGCTTGACCGCGAGGAGCGCGGCCTCGTTGGCGAGGTTGGCGAGTTCGGCGCCCGTCATGCCCGGCGTCGTCCGGGCCACGTGCTCCAGGTCGACGTCCCGCGCGAGCGGGATCTCCCGGGTGTGGATCCTGAGGATGGCCTCGCGGCCGCCCCGGTCGGGCGGGTTGACGTGGACGATCCGGTCGAAGCGGCCCGGCCGGGTGAGGGCGGGGTCGAGCACGTCGGCGCGGTTGGTGGCGGCCAGGACGATCACGCCCTCGGACCCGGTGAAGCCGTCCATCTCGGTGAGGATCTGGTTGAGGGTCTGCTCGCGCTCGTCGTGCCCGCCCATCCCGGAACCGCCGCCGCGCGCCCGGCCGATGGTGTCGATCTCGTCGATGAAGATGATCGCGGGCGCGACCTTGCGGGCCTCGGCGAACAGCTCGCGGACCCGGGAGGCGCCGACGCCCACGATCATCTCGATGAACTCGGAGGCGGAGGCCGAGAAGAACGGCACCCCGGCCTCGCCCGCGACGGCCCGGGCCAGCAGGGTCTTGCCGGTGCCGGGAGGGCCCGCGAGGAGCACGCCCCGCGGCATCTTGGCGCCCATCTCGCGATAGGCCTGCGGGTTCTTGAGGAAGTCCACGACGTCGTTGAGCTCGCCCTCGACCTCGTCGATGCCGGCGACGTCGGCGAACGTCGTGCGCTTGCCGCCCTCCAGCTCCACCGGCTTGGGCGGGGTCTTGCGGCCGAGCATGCCACCGGCCCCGCCGCCCATGCCCGCGCTCATCCGCCGGGCGATGAACACCCACAGCACGATGAGCAGCAGCATCGGGGCGAGCGAGATGAGCAGGTTGGCGAGGAAGCTGCGCTCCTTGACGACCGGCTCGGCGGTGACCACCACGTTCTGCTTGGTCAGCTGCGCCCACAGGTCGTCGTCGGCGAACGCCGGCCGCTGGGTGGTGAACTTGGTGTAGTCGCCGTCGCCGTCGGGGACGGGCTGCTTGTTCTTCAGCTGCCCCTGGATCGCGTCGCCCTTGGAGTAGATCTTCGTGACGTTCCCGGCCGCGACCTGCTTGTCGAACTCGGTGTACGAGATCGTCGGCCCGTCGCCGTCGTTGAAGAACGACAGGACGATGTTGGCCAGCAGGTACACGACGAGCGCGGTGAGGATGAGGCTGCCCCAGCTCCCCGGCATGCGCTTCTTCGGCGGCGGGGGTGGCGGGGCCCCCTCCGAGCGCCAGGGCTGATCGGTCCGGTCGCGCGGGGGTACGGGGTTGGCCACGTGGCTCTCCTCGGGGCGGCAGTGGCCCCAGTATCGAAGAGCGGGACGAACCCGGCATCGCGGGCGGTCCGCGGGGGTGAAAAGGGGCCCGGGGCGGTTTCGCACCGCCCCGGGC
>NZ_JBHJQI010000005.1:0-115118 GCF_042262805.1 Streptomyces sp. NPDC056361 | reverse complement strand
CCGTTTCACACGGTGGGCGCCCCTTCCGTCATGTGGGACGTATGACACGGTGTTCGACTGCCGAAGGGCTCGTCGGGGGCATTCCCTTCTGGTTCAATAGGGATATGGCCATCATGAAGAACGACACCGCGACGGGTCGTCACGACCTCGAGCCGTTCTGGCCCTCCCGGCAGCACCACGACTTCGACCGGGTGTGTTGCCGCGCGATGAAGGCGTCGGCCCTCTAAAGCCCCGATCGGTACGGTCCGATCCACGGCCTTCGGCTGACGCGCATGACGACTGGCGTTCGACGCATGTCCGTCCCTTCTCGCGCGAAAGAGCTGAGTTCTCCATGGTGCACACCCAGATCGCTTCCACCGCTTCCCCTCTGACCGCCGTGCGGCCCGGCCGGCATCGGCTGCGGGCCGTCGATCCGAACGAGGTCGTCGACCTGTCGCAGGTGGCGAGCTTCCTGCCGCCGGGGGCGACGTTGGTGCCGGCGCCGCAGCACACGCTGCCGGCGCTGCCGGGAAGGCCTCCGATGGTCGGGTACCTGGTGCTCGTACCGGCCGACCAGCAGGCGCAGTTGCCGGTGGCACCGGTGCCGGGGCCGGGGGCCGCCGCGGGGGCGGAGGAGCAGGGGCCGGTGAGCATCGACGACGTGCAGCGGATCGCCCTCGTGGACGGGGAGGCGCTGGACCTGACGTACTTGGAGTTCGAGCTGCTCGCGCATCTGGTGGCGCATCCCCACCGGGTGCACACGCGGGACCAGTTGGTCACGACGGTGTGGGGGTACGGGCACGTCGGCGACGGTCGGACGGTCGACGTGCACGTGGCGCGGCTGCGGCGGAAGCTGGGGGCCGAGCACCGCCACACGATCCAGACCGTGCGGCGGGTCGGCTACAAGTACACGCCCTGATCAGGCGGTTCGGCCCGGGCGCGCCCTCACCTTCGCCACGGCGGCGAGGGTGAGGTCCACGGCGAGGAAGAGCAGCAGGCTGAGTCCGAGCAGCGGGACGAACCAGCCGACGACCGCCGTGGCGGCGGCGAGCGGCAGCAGGAGGGTCACCGGGACCTTCCGCCAGGCGCCGCGGGCCACCGGGCGGCCGGGACGGCGCAGCCACCACATGCGGTAGCCCCAGAGGATCAGCAGGATCAGGGCGAGCGCGAGGGCGGCCAGGGCGAGCTGGTTGAACAGGCCGAGGAAGACGCCGGTGTGGGCGTCGATGCCGATGCGGGTGAGCTTCGCGAGGAGCGGGTAGTCGGCGAAGGCGAGGCGGTCGAGAACCGCGCCGTCGGCCGGGTTCACGGCCACCGAGTCCAGCTGGAGCGGGAACTGGGTGTCGGTCTCCTTGACCACGTACCCCTTGCCCTCGGCGGGCAGGACGACCGAGATCCGCGGGCTGTCGATGCCCGCCGCGCGGGCCGCCGCGACCGCCTTGTCGAGGCCTATGTCCGTGCCCGCGGCAGGAGCGGCCGGGGTGTGGCCGGCGCCGTGGCCCTCGTGCTCGGAGGAGCCGCCGGCCGCGCCGCCGAGGGTGGCGGTGAGGGTGGGGGTCGCGCCGCCGAGGCCGTCCTGCACGGTGCCGATGTTCTCGCCCGCGTACCGCGACCAGGTCAGGCCGGTCGCGGAGAGCAGGACGAGGCCGGTCACCGCCCACAGGCCGACGGAGCCGTGCCAGGACAGGGTGCGGCGGCGGGACTTCGGGCCCCGCTCGGGCAGGACGAGCGCGCGGCGGTTGCGGCGGCGACGGCCGAGCCAGAGCAGCAGGCCGCCGAGTGCGATCACCCACAGCCAGCTCGCGGCGAGCTCGCTGTAGTTGCGGCCGAACTCGCCGAGGTGCAGGTCGCGGTGGAGCTCGTCCAGCCAGGTGCGCAGCGGGAGGGCTCCGGAGCTGCCGTAGCTGGGCAGCTGTCCGCGTACCTCACCGGTGTACGGGTCGACGAAGACGGCCGTCGAGGCGCCTTCGGGGGCGTCCGGGTCGGCCATCAGGACCCGGGTGGTCGCCCCGGGTTCGGCGCCGGGCCAGACGGCGGTGACGGTGCCGTTCGGGTTGGCGGCGCGGGCGGTCTCCACCTGCCGGCCGAGCGGCAGGGTCGTGTCGCCGACGGGGACCTCCAGCTCGTGCGCGTAGTACACCTTCTCGGCCTGGAAGGAGAGCGCGTAGAGCAGGCCGCTGACGGCGGCGACGAGGAGGAACGGGGCGACGAGGACGCCCGCGTAGAAGTGGAGGCGCATCACGAGGGGGCGCAGGGCGCTCCAGGTGCCGCCGGACGCGCGCGGCTCGGGAGCGGTTTCCGACGGTGGCGCCTCGGGGGCGTCCGGGCGTGCGGGATCGTGGACGGTCGTCATGGCGTGGCTGTCCTAGGAGTTCGTTGCAGACAGGGGAAAGGGACCCCCGGTCAGACGTGCGCTCCGAGGGTCGTGGCGCGGGGTGCGGACAGCCGGGGCGGGCCGCGCCGGGACAGGGTGTGCGCGAGGACGACGGTGTGCGGGCGGCGGGCGTTCCGGCGCTGCCGGCGGTGCGGCCGCCGCGGGGCGTCGGGCACGGCGACGCGCACGGTCAGTGGGCGCAGCGGGGTGAACGCGTACGCGAGCGCGGCTCCGGCGAGCGTGAGGAACGCGGCTTCGCCGTGGGCCAGCCAGAGGCCGCAGAGCAGTGCCGCGAGGAGGTGGACGGCGAGCATCCCGGCCCCGGAGGAGGCGGGCTGCGCGGTGACGGCGGCCGCAGCGTGGTCGGCCATGCCCGGCATCGCGTGCGCGTGGTCGGTCATCCCCGCCATCGCGTGCGCGTGGTCGGGCATCCCCGGTGGGGCGGTGGGGGGCGGGGGCGGGCCGGCTGCCGAGGGGTGGGCGGCGGCGGTCGAGAAGGTCAGGTGGAGGACGCCCTGGAGGACGAGGAGGGCGCCGGCGATCGTCGGGGTGTTCCGGTGGCGTCCGGCGGCGGCCCAGGCGACCGCGGTGGTGGCGGTGAAGGCGGCGAGGAGGGTGGAGGCCGGAAGGGAGTGCGCAGACATGGATGAATGCCCCACGGCTGCCAAAGTGACGCAGACCGCCGCGAAGAGTGCGGCTCGCAAGGCGCGCAGGGGCGACCGGGCATGCGTCATCGTCCGCCATGGTGTCATCCCGGCCGGATGGCCGGAAAGGCGGCCTCCGGCTCCGTTCCTCCCGTGGCGGAATCCTCCGGGAGCGGAACTCCCTCGCCCTGGCCCGCGCGGCCGGGCAGGCTTCGGATCATGAGACTGCTGATGCTCGGAGGTACGGAGTTCGTCGGCCGCGCGGTCGTCGAGGAGGCGCTGGGCCGGGGCTGGGAGGTGACGGTCTTCCACCGGGGTCGCCACACGCCTCCGGAGGGGGTCGTGTCGCTGATCGGGGACCGCACCGCGCCCGGGGGCCTGGCCGCCCTCGAAACGGGTTCCTGGGACGCCGTGGTGGACACCTGGTCCGCCGCGCCGTCGGTGGTGCGGGACGCGGCGCGGCTGCTCGCGGACCGGGTCGGGCGGTACGCGTACGTGTCGAGTCGGTCGGTGTACACGTGGCCCGCGGCGGCCGGACTCGCGGAGGACGGCCCGCTGGTGGAGGGCTCCCCCGACGACGGGGACGTGCCGTACGCGGAGGCCAAGCGGGGTGGCGAGCTGGCCGCCGAGGCCGCCTTCGGAGCGGAGCGGACCCTGTTCGTCCGGGCGGGGCTGATCCTCGGCCCGTACGAGAACGTGGGCCGGCTCCCGTGGTGGCTGGGCCGGATCGCGCGCGGCGGCCAGGTCCTGGCGCCGGGGCCGGACACCCTGCCGCTCCAGTACATCGACGCCCGCGATGTGGCCGTGTGGACGCTGGACGCGGTGGAGGCCGGGCTCTCGGGGCCGTACAACCTCATCTCGCCGGCCGGGCACGCGACCATGGGCGAGCTCCTCGACGCCTGCGTGCGCGTCACCGGCTCGGACGCCGTGCTGCGCTGGACCGCGCCGGACGCGGTGCTCGCGGCCGGGGTCGAGCCGTGGACGGAGCTGCCCGTGTGGGTGCCGCCGGGCGAGATGTACGACGCGATGCACGCCGCCGACGTCTCGCGGGCGGTGGCCGCCGGGCTGCGCTGCCGGCCGGTGGCGGAGACGGTCGCCGACACCTGGGCCTGGCTGCGGTCGATCGGCGGGACCGCGCCGCAGCGCCCCGACCGGCCGCCGGTCGGTCTCTCCCCCGAGCGGGAGGCGAAGGCCCTGGCCGAGCTGGGGGCGCCCGGGGAGTGAGGGAGGCGTTCGCGTCCGCCCGTACGGATCGCCATGATCTGCCTGTTTTCGGGCGATCCACTACGGTCGACACGAACGCGTACCGACCGGAGGAGCCGACGCCATGCCCGCCATCCCCGCCGCCTCCGTCGCCAACCTCCGTGACCTCGGCGGCCTGCCGCTCGGCGACGGGCGGGCGGTGCGGGCCGGCCGGGTCCTGCGCTCCGCGCAGCTCGACCGGCTCGATCCGGAGGAGCCTGCGGTGGCGGGCCTGGGCATCCGCACGGTCGTCGACCTGCGGACGGAGCGGGAGCGCGTGGAGCGCCCCGACCGGCTTCCGGCCGGTGCGCGGGCGCTCGTCGCGGACGTGCTCGCCGACCGTCTGGCCGGCAGTGGACTCCCGCCCGCCGCGCGGCTGAAGACGCTGCTCGCCGACCCGGCGCTGGCCGAGGAGCACCTGGGCGGGGGCCGGGTGCGGGAGGCGTTCGCGCGGACCTACCGGACCTTCGTGTCCGGGGACTCCGCCCGCGCCTCGTACCGCGCCCTGCTGGGCGAGCTGGGCACGCCGGGGGCCGGGCCGCTGCTGTTCCACTGCTCGGCGGGCAAGGACCGGACGGGCTGGGGGGCGACGGTGGTGCTGTCGCTGCTCGGCGCGGACGAGGAGACGGTGCGGGGCGAGTACCTGGCGGTGAATCCGGCGGTGCGGCAGGCGTTCGCGCCGATGATCGAGGGGTTCACGGCGCAGGGCGGCGACCCCCAGCTGGCCCTCGACCTGATCGGGGTGCTGCCCGAGTACCTGGACGCGGCGCTCGACGAAGTGGCGGTCCGGCACGGTTCGATGGAGGCGTACGTACGGGAGGGGCTCGGCGTCCCGGACGAGGTGACGGCGCTGATCCGGGAGCGGTTGACGGTCACCGCGGCCTGACTCCCGACCCGCGCGGCGCCCCCGCACGGTCCCGGCGGCGCCCGCGTGCCGTCCGCGGGCCGGGGTGACCATCGCAAGAATCGCTCGTTCTGCTGAACGTGAGCACCCAGGATCTCGTTCCCTCGCCCGTGGGCCCCGTCGACGTCGAGCAGGCCGAGGCCGCGCTCGTCGAGCGCTATCCGCGTCTCGTGCGCATCGCCTACCTCGTGTTGCCGCCGTCGCTGGGCCGCAACCGCCGGGTGCTGACCGCGCACGCGCTCGTCCAGCGCTCGCTGCCGCGCCGCCGCGTGCCGGGCCCCGCCTCCGTGCCCGGGCCGCGGCGGGCCGAGGACGCGGTCGATCCCGGGTACGCGTACGTACGGGGCGAGGTGCTCCGGCAGGCGCTCGTCGCCGGACTGCCGCTGCGGCGGCTCGCGCTGCCGCGCCGGGCGCAGTTCCCGCCGCTGCTCCCGCACGTGTGGGGCCTGCGGCTCTTCCCCCGGGTCGGCGGCGCCGACGAACTCGCCCTGGACCAGCACCTGTCCCGCCTCTCCGGCCCCGGCCGCGCGGCCTACGTCCTGCGCGGTCTGGAACGCCAGGGCGATCCCGAGGTCCTGCGCGTCCTCGCCTCGGTCGGCGTCGACGACCCCAAGGCCGCCCTGGCCGAGGCGGATGCCCTGGACGCGCTGGAGGCCCTGGACGCGCCGGACTCCGCGGCCGACGTCCCTGCCGGTCCTCCCGGGCCGACCGGAACCGTCACCCCCGGTGGATCCGGCGAGCGGGTCGGCGAACAGGCCGGCCCCGGACGGGGCCGCGGCCGGGACCGAACCGGCGGGCCTGGCGGGCACCAAGGGCACGCCGGGCCTGGCGGGCGCGGCGAGGGAAACCCACTCCGGGCGGGCCTCGACGGCGGAGCGGACCCGGACGCCGGCGGTGCGGGTCCCCACGGGGCCGGTGACACTGCTCCCTTCGGCGCCGGTGACACCGCTTCCTTCGGGGCCGGCGGTGCCGGCTCTCGCGGGTCCCGTGGCGTCGCCGGTGGTGCGGCGGCCGGGCCGTTCGGGGGCGGGCGGGGCGGGCGGGTGAGCGGGGCGGCGCTGCTGGAGTCGGACGAGTTCGATCCGTGCGCGCTGCAGGCGCGGCCGACGGATCTGATGCGGCGGCGGCAGCACGGGCGGGCGGCGCTGGTGGCGGTGGCGGCGCTGGCGGTCTGCGGGATGCTGCTGGGGCTGCCCGGGGACGGGTGGGGAAGAAACGGTGCTGCGGCACCGTCGTACGCGCGCAATCCGGCGGCCGAGGCGGCGCTCGACCCGGGGGCGGTGAAGCGGGTGGATCCGGCCGCGTGGCCGGGTTCGACGCGGCAGGACTTCTCGGTGTGGCCCGCGCGCGGTGGCCTGCTCGGGGACGGGGCGCTGGTGCGGCGGGCGCTCGCCGTGTGGGCGCGGCCCGGGCTCTCGGTGCGGTCGTCGGCGACGCCGGGGACGCCGGTGGGGCCGCCGATGGGGCCGCCGCAACTGCTGTTCGCGGGGGTGGTGGACGGGGCCCGGGTGGTGCTCTTCCACGACGGGCTGCGGGTGGTGCGCTACGCGGAGCCGATGCGGGAGGGGGCGGGGGCCGCGCTGGACTTCGCGCGGACGGACGGGGCCGACACGGTCGGTTCGGCGGCGCTCGTCCTGTCCAGGGCCTCGGGCAACGTCCGCTATCTGACGGCCCCCTGGGTGCGGGAGGCGGCGGTGCGCGATCTGCTGGCGCCCGCGAAGGAGCCGTGGCCGCTGGCCCGGGACACGTACGGGGTGACGGAGCCGGTGCCGAGTCCGGCGGAGGCGAAGGGCTGCGTCCGCTGGAACACCCTCCAGGTGCGGGACGGTTCGGGGGTGCGGCTCCTGTCGGACCTCGGCGAACTGGCGCCCGCGCGGCTCCTGTGGGGCCCGCCGGCGGCGCCGGTGGACGCGACGGGCCGCGAGGCGCGGGAGGCGTGGGCGCGGACGGCGTGCCAGCTGACGGCGGTGCGGGCGCACGGGGTGCGGTCGGTGAACGCCTGGCGGTTCGCGCGGCAGCAGCTGCCCGAGGGCGCCGGGCGGGGCACCTGGCTGTGCACGCGCGCGGAGACCTGGCGGGGTACGGGCGCCCGGGCCCTCGCCCAGTTCCTGGTCCCGTCGGCGAAGGTGCCGGCGGCGCTCGCGGCGCGTTCCGAGGGGTCGCCCGCGTGCGGGGTGCGGGATCCGCGGGTCCTGGCGGGCGTGTTGTGGCAGGCGCCGCGCGGCGGCTGGTACGTCCTCGCGGCGGGCAGTCCGGAGTTCACCGCCCTGGAGCTGTCGGGCGGGGTGAAGGGGCGTTCGGCCGGCCCGGTGCTCGCGGTGCGGGCGAAGGCGGGGGCTCGGGCGGATCTGGACGGGACGCTGGGGGACGGCACGCGGCGCGCCGCCCTGCGGTGACCCGGCCGTCCTGGGCGGAGCCCCGACCGAGGGCGCGCGCGGGCCGGGGCCGAGGGCACGCGCGCGAGTCGAGACCGTGGCAGGGGGCACGCGCGGGGCGGGGGCCGGAAAAAGGCGGTGCAGGGGCCTGTTGCCCGGACCTACCCCTCAGTACATTGACGTCATGTCTAATACGCAGCCTGCCCCGGTGGCGTCGGAACACGTCGAGCTCAAGGCCCGAAAGGTCTCCTTCGACTGGGAGGAGACCCCGCTCCACTGGGTCCCCGGCGACCCCTTCACCACGCACACCATCAACGTGCTGCACCTGCTGCTCCCGGCCGGTGAGCGCTGGTTCGTGCACGTCTACAAGCAGGTGCTGCCGTACGTCACCGACGACCGGCTGCGCGAGGACGTCATCGGCTTCATCGGCCAGGAGGCCGTCCACTCCCAGGCCCACGACGACGTCCTCCCCCACCTGCGGAAGCTGGGCCTCGACCCCACGCCGTACACCGCGCAGGTCGACTGGTTCTTCGAGAAGCTGCTCGGGGACCGGACGCTGCCGCCCGGCCGGCCGCGCCGCTGGTGGCTGATGGAGCGGGTCGCGATGATCGCCGCGATCGAGCACTACACCGCGTTCCTGGGCAACTGGGTGCTCAACGCCGACGAGCTCGACCGGGTCGGCGCCGACCCCGTGATGCTGGACCTGCTGCGCTGGCACGGGGCGGAGGAGGTCGAGCACCGCTCGGTCGCCTTCGAACTGTTCATGCACCTCGACGGCGGCTACCGGCGCCGCGCCCGCACCTGGGCGCTCGCCTTCTCCGCGCTGGTCTTCCTGTGGCAGCGGGGCATCCGCTTCTTCATGGAGAACGACCCGAGCCTGCTCGACCCGAAGGCCTCCTTCGCGGACTTCGTGCGCAGGGGCCGCAAGGGCGTGCTGCCCTCGGCCCCCGACATGCTGCGCTCCGTCCCCCGCTACCTCTCCCGCGCCTACCACCCCTCGCAGGAGGGCGACACCGCGCAGGCGATGGCCTACCTGGCCTCCTCCCCCGGCGCCAACGGAGGTCGCTGATGCCCCGGTTCACCACCGTCGTCCTGGCCGTGGGGGCCGCGCTGCTCGTCCGCCGCGCCGTCCGCAGCCGCATGTCCACGGCACCGCTCTGGCCGATGCCCGCCCTCGACGAGCCCGTCTCCGGGTACGGCCGGGGCAGCACCGTCCCCCGCAAGGTGCTCGTGACCGGCCGGGCCACGCCGGCCGAGGGGGTCGTCGAACTGCGCCTGGAGGGTGCGGGACTGCCCGGCTGGCAGCCCGGCGCGCACATCGACCTCGTCCTGCCATCGGGCCTCGTGCGGCAGTACTCGCTCTGCGGCGACCCGGCCGACGCCGGCGCGTACACGGTGGCGACCCGCCTCGTCGACGAGGGGCAGGGCGGCCGGGGCGGCTCGCGCGAGGTCCACGAGCAGCTCCACGAGGGCGTGGAGGTCGAGATCCGGGGACCCCGCAACCGCTTCCCGCTGGTCGACGCCCCCGCGTACGTCTTCGTCGCCGGCGGCATCGGCGTCACCCCGGTCCTGCCGATGGTGCGCGCCGCCGAGGCGGCCGGGGCGGACTGGCGGCTCGTGTACTGCGGGCGGAGCCGGGCCACCATGCCGTACCTGGAGGAGGTCGAGCGGTTCGGCACGGACCGCGTGACGGTCGTCGCCGAGGACGAGTCCGGCTTCCCCGACCTGGGTGTGCTCGGCGGGCTGCCCGAGGGGACCGTCGTCTACTGCTGCGGCCCCGACGGGCTGATGGACGCGGTGGCCGCGGCGATGCCGGAGGGCCGGGCGGCGCGCTTCGAGCGCTTCTCTGCGGCGGCCACGACCGGCGGCACGGCCTTCGAGGTCGAACTCCGCCGGTCCGGACGCACGTTGACGGTGGCGGCCGACCGGTCGGTCCTGGAGGCGGTCCGCGAGGAGCTGCCGGGGATCACGTACTCCTGCCGGCAGGGCTTCTGCGGGACCTGCCGGCAGCGGGTCCTGGAGGGCGAGATCGAGCACCGGGACGAGCTGCTCACGGATGCCGAGCGGGACGACTCGATGCTGATCTGCGTCTCGCGCTGCGCGGGGAAGCGGCTCGTCCTGGACCTCTGAGCGGGGTGCTACGGGAGGATCAGCCAGTCGAAGGCGAGCGCGGCGGCCAGGCCTCCCACCAGAAGCCATGTGGCCAGCCGCGTACGGCCGTTGCGGGAGAGTTCGATCACGACGCCGCACAGGATCATCGCGAGGCCGTACACGCCGACGACCAGGACGGACGTACGGCTCGCGAGGCGGATCACCAGGACCACGGCGAGGGTGACGAGCAGGACGGACGCGGCGGCGACGCGGAGTCGCCGCGCCTGCTTGGGGGTGAGGCCCTCTCCGGGGACCGCTTCGTCGCCGTCCTCGCCGTCCTCGTCGACCTCGTCGGCCTCTTCGTCTTCGGCGGACTCGTCGAGTGCGTCGGCCCGGTCCGCCTCGTCGGCCTCCTCGGCGGCGTCCTCGGCGATGTCGTCGACGTCGGCGTTCCCGCCGCTGTCGTCGACGTCGTCGGGCTCGGGGGCCTCGTCGGTCTCCGTGGCCTTGGCCGCCTTGGTGTCCTGGTCGGAAGCGCTCATGAAGCAGGAGCGTAACGGACCCCGTTAGGCTGTTCGTATGACGACCGGGGTACGCCGCAGGATGGGCGTCGAGGAGCGCAAGCAGCAGCTGATCGGGGTGGCACTCGAACTCTTCAGCCACCGCTCTCCCGACGAGGTGTCCATCGACGAGATCGCCGCGGCCGCGGGGATCTCGCGGCCGTTGGTCTACCACTACTTCCCCGGCAAGCAGAGCCTGTACGAGGCGGCGCTGCGGCGGGCGGCCGACGAGCTCGCGGCCCGGTTCGTGGAGCCCCCGCGGGGCCCGCTGGGGGCGCGACTGCTGCGGGTGATGGGTCGGTTCTTCGACTTCGTGGACGAGCACGGGCCGGGGTTCGCGGCGCTGATGCGGGGCGGCCCCGCGGTGGGTTCGTCGACGACGAACGCGATGATCGACGAGGTGCGGCAGGCCGCGTACGAGCAGATCCTCGCGCACCTGGAGGTCGAGAAGCCGTCGGCGCGCCTGGAGTTGGTCGTCCGGTCCTGGGTGTCGCTCGCCGAGTCGACGGCGCTGCTGTGGCTGGACGGCCGCCGCGTCCCGCGCGCGGAGCTGGAGTTGCAGCTCGTGCACGACTTCGCGGCGCTCGCCGCGGTGAGTGCCGCGTACGACCCGGACATGGCGGGGATCCTGGTCGGGATCCTGGCCGACGAGCCGGCCGACGGCCCCTTCGCGGACCTGGTGGCCCGGCTCGTCGCGCTGGTGCCCTCCGTCGGGGCGGCTCCGGTCGTGCCCGATCAGCGACTGCGGTAGGACGGGTCGAGGTCGCGGACCTCGACGATGAGGCGGACGGCTTCCGTCTCCTTGAGGTAGGTCGGCAGCAGTGCGAGGACGGCCTCCGAGAGCCGCGCCTTGAGCGCGTCCGGACGGCCGGGCAGCAGGCCGATCTCGACGTGCACGACGACGTCGTCGGCGGCCCCGTCGCCGACGACCAGTTCCTCGACCTCCCGGAAGCGGGTCTTGCAGGCCTCGACGGTGGTGTCGACGGTCTCGGCGACGAGCGGGTGCAGGGCGAGCGCGAAGCCGCGCCGGTCGAGGGGTGCGGAGTAGTCGACGATGATCTGCGGCATGAGGGTCACTCCAGGCCAGAGGGTTACGGATGTCGGATGACTGGCCACACCCTTACGGTGATCGCCATGACGACACAAGTGGCCTTCCGGCGGGCGGACGCACGCGACCTGGACGTTCTGGTGGGGCTGTTCGACGGGGTGGCGCGCTGGATGGTGCGGAACGGGATCGACCAGTGGAAACCGGGCGGGAAGGGCGCGGAGCACTTCCGGGCGCGGATCGCCGGGGGCGAGGTGTGGCTGGCGTCCCACGGGGACCGGGTGGTCGGCGCGTACGAGCTGTGGTGGGAGGACCCGGAGGTCTGGGGGCCGCAGCCGCCGGTGGCGGGGTACGTGCACCGGCTGATGACCGACCGGGAGGCGGCGCCCGCGGGCGCGGGACGGGAGCTGCTCGCGCACGCGGAGGAGCGGATCGCGGCCTCGGGACGGACGCTGGCCCGGCTGGACTGCGAGGCGCGCAACCCGCGCCTGGGGACGTACTACGAGGGCGCCGGGTACGCGGCCGTCGGCCCGCACCTGGAGAAGGTCGGCGCCGACGGCCGCCGGTACGCGGTGACGCTGATGGAGAAGGCCCTGGCGTGACGGGAGTGTCACGCCAGGGCCCTGGTCGGCCGGAGGTCAGCTCGCGGCCTTGAACACCGCCACCGAGCGCGCCGGGACCGTGAAGGCGCCCGAGGCGGTCTCGTAGGAGGCGGACTTCACGACGGTGTCGGATCCGGCGGCCTGGACGGGGTGCAGGGCGTAGCCCTTGCCGGCCAGGTCGGCGACCTTCTGCGTGGTGCTCCGCGGGGTCGCGTTGAGGACGACGACGAGGTCGCCGAGGCGCATGGTGATCACGCCCGGGGTCTCGTCGGTGCCGGAGAGCGGGAAGCTCAGGGCCGACTGGACCTGTCCGGCCGTGGCCAGCGAGAACACCGGCTCGGTGGTGCGGATCTCCTGCAGGTCCCGGTAGGCGGCGGAGGTGCCGTCGATCTGCTCGCAGCCGACCGTCAGGGCCGGGTTCACGAGCAGCGGCTTGCCGTAGGACCACTTGGCCTTGTTGTCGGCGGCCGGCGGCAGGCCGCGGCCGAAGCCGTTGCCGTCGCGGCAGTCCCAGTGGATGGCGTTGAACCAGTCGCCGCTGTCGAAGGAGTTGCGGTCGAGGGACTTGGAGCGCAGCAGGTCCGAGCCGGCCTGGGAGAGCGCCGGTCCCTGCGAGAGGGTGGCCGTCGCCATGGCGAGGACCTGCATGCGGGCGCGGTCGGCCGGGGAGGTGCCCGCCGGGAGCTTGAACGCGAGCGCGTCGTACAGGCTCTCGTTGTCGTGGGCGTCGACGTAGGCGAGGGCGTCGCCGGGTGCGGCGGCGTAGCCGGCCGGGGCGCCGTTGTAGTCGACGTCGGAGCCCTTGACCGTGCGCCCGGAGGTGTCGGTGAAGGTGTAGGCGGCGAGGTTGCCGCTCAGGCCGACCTTGATGAGGTCCTGGTAGTGCAGGAGGCGGGCCTTCTGCTGCTCCGGGGTGCCGTTGGCGGTGGAGGTGTTGGGGTCGGTGTAGAGGCCGGAGGCGAAGCCCTGGATGCCGGGGTCCCCGTCGAAGGGGCCGCCGCCGCGGACGGCGTCGCGGGCCCGGTCGGAGAAGGTGGCGATGCCGGTGCCGGCCATGTTCCGCTGGGTGGCCTGGACGAAGCGGGCGTCGTCGGCGACCTCGCCGAAGTTCCAGCCCTCGCCGTAGAGGACGATCGCCTTGCCGTCGACGCCGTCCTTCTCGACGGTCAGGGCGTCGAGGGCCTTGCGGACGGCGAGGATGTTCTCCTTCGGGTGGTGGCCCATGAGGTCGAAGCGGAAGCCGTCCACCTTGTAGTCGCGCGCCCAGGTGACGACCGAGTCGACGACGAGCTTGCCCATCATGGCGTTCTCGGTGGCGGTGTTGGCGCAGCAGGTGGAGGTGGCGACGGAGCCGTCGGCCTGGAGGCGCTGGTAGTAGCCGGGCACGATCTTGTCGAGGACGGACTTGTCGGACTGTCCGGCGGCGACGGTGTGGTTGTAGACGACGTCCATGACCGTGCGCAGGCCGTCGCCGTTGAGGGCCTGGACCATCTGCCGGAACTCGACCGTGCGGCGGGTGCCTTCGGGGTCGGTGGCGTAGGAGCCCTCGGGGACGGTGTAGTGCAGCGGGTCGTAGCCCCAGTTGTAGGCGTCCTTCGCCGCTGCGGCGGTGACGCAGGCCTGCTGCTCCTCGGAGTCGGGGGCGTAGACCTTCAGGTCGCAGGCGGGTTCGGTCCGGTCCGACTTCTTCTCGGGGACGGTGCCGAGGTCGAAGGCGGGCAGGAGGTGGACGTAGGAGGTGCCGGAGGCGGCGAGGGCCTTGAGGTGCCGCGAGCCCTTGCTGTCCTTGTCGGTGAAGGCGAGGTAGGTGCCGCGGTGGTCGGCCTTCGCCGTGGTGTCCGCGACGGAGAAGTCGCGGATGTGGAGTTCCTGGATCTGGGCGTCCCGCAGCGGGACGGCTGCGGGCTTCCTCAGGTCCCGCCAGCCCTGGGGGGCGAGCTTCGGGTCGGTGAGGTCGACGGCGAGGCTGCGGGCGGAGTCGGTGGTGAGGGCGGTGGAGTAGGGGTCGGTGACCTTGTTGACGACGACCTCGCGGACGCTCGGGGCCCAGACCTTCACCACGTACCGGTACGGCTTCCCCGTCCAGGACTTCGGGCCGGTGGCGGACCAGACGCCGGAGGTGTCGTCGCGCCGCATGGGCACGGTCTTTCCGTCGAGTTCGAGGGCCACGGTCTGCGCGGTGGGGGCCCAGAGGGAGAGGGTGGTGCGGCCGCCGGTGAAGACCGGGCCGAGGTGCGCCTTCGTGGCCTCGGCCGCGTAGAGGTCGTCGAGGACGCCGGCGGTCTGGACGCCGGTGGCGGCGAGGAGGGCGCCGTTGGCGGCGCGCTGGGTGGCGATCAGCTGGCCGCGCAGGGAGGCGCGGACGCGGTCGGCGTCACGCGGGTCGACGGTGAAGGCCGGGTACGCCGCGAGGTGCGGGTACTTCGCCTTCTGGGCGTCGCTGAGGGAGGAGGGGGTGAGCCGGAGCCACTGGCCCTCGGTGTTCAGGGCGCCGTCGGTGACGGTGAGGCCGCCGTCCTTCGCGTACACCAGCTGCTGGCTGGTGGCGTCGGTGGGCTTGACCTTCCAGACGACGGTGTTCCGGTCGATCCACTGGGCCTCGGACGTGCCGAGGTCGAGGGCGGGGGCGCCGCCGACGGTCGGGAGCAGGTACTTCTGCTGTGCGGAGAGCGCCCAGATCTCGTGGCCGTAGGTGGCGAGGTCGAGGGACTGGTCGGTGGGCAGGTCCTTCTGGTCGCCCTTGTGGAGGATGTACGAGAGGGAGGTGGCTCCGTCGGTGAGGGGCACCTCGTACACCGCGCCGTACGCGTCGAAGCGCACCGGCATGAGCGGCTTGGACCAGTCGGTGGGCTGGGCGGCGCCGGTCCAGGTGTGCAGGCCCCAGCCGTCGTAGTTCCCGTCGGGCCGCTGGTAGTGGATGACGGCCTTGGTCTTGTCCGGGGTGGCGGGGGCCGGGTTCGTGTCCGACTGGCCGTCGGCGCCCTGCGTGATCCAGACCTCGCCGGTCCGGCCGAGGTTGATGCTGCGCTGCGGGCCGTCGGCGGCGCCGTCCTTCTCGACGGTGTAGGCGACGGTGGAGGCGCCTTCGGGGACCTTGACCCAGGCGAAGGCGCCGTGGGCGTCGCGGCCGGTGAACGCGGCCTCCTGGCCGGCGGCCTTCAGCTTCCAGCCGTCGTAGTTCCCGTCCTCGCGGCGGTAGTGGACGACGGCGTGGGTCCGGTCGACGGCGACCGGCTTCTCGGGCGCCGGGGGCGCTCCGGCCGTGGTGGCGGCGGTGGCGGCGGCGGTGCGTCCGGCGGAGTCGACGACGACGGCCTTGTAGCGCAGGGCGGTGCCGGCGGGGGCGGTCACGTGCTGGGTGACCTTGTAGGGGGCGTGGTCGGCGGTGCCGAGGGTCTGCCAGCGGCCGTTGCCGACCTGGGCGGCGAAGACGACCCGGTTCAGCTGTCCGCCGGTGACGTCGGCGGTGAGCTCGACGGTGCCGGTGGCTCCGGCGGCCGGTGCCTTGAGGCCCACGGCCGGCTCGGCGGCGGGGGCGGGGAGGGCCTTGTCCGCCTTGAGGACCAGGGAGGAGAGGGCCGGGACGGTGACGGTGATCTTGCCGTCCTGCGCGGCGACCGCGCCCTGACCCCCGTACAGGGCACGGAAGTTCGCGGAGTCGACGGGGAGGGTGACGGTCTTCGCGGTGGTGGCGCCGTTGGTGGCGACGAGGTACTCGGTGCGCGTCCTGGCGTCGGTGCGGGAGAAGGCGTAGACGGAGCCTTCGGCGTACCGCTCCTGCTGGACGCCGTCGCGGAGGGCCGGGTTCTCTCGGGTGAGCTTCGAGAGCGCGGCGATCGACCGGTACACCGGGTGGGTGGTGTCGTAGGCGTCGGTGGCGTGGGTGCGGTCGGTGCCGATCTGGTCGTCGTCGAGGTAGTCGGCGGTCTGGGAGGCGAAGAGGGGCTGGCGGGCGTCCTTGTCGCCGCCGGCGCCGGTGAAGCCCTGCTCGTCGCCGGAGTAGATCACCGGGTTGCCGCGGGTGAGGAACATCAGCTCGTTGGCGAGCCGGCTGCGGTCGAGGAGTTCGGCGTCGGTGGCGTTCGGGTTGTCCTGCTTGAGGAAGGTGCCGAACCGGCCCATGTCGTGGTTGCCGAGGAAGGTGACCTGCTCGTAGGCGTTGGCCTTGTCGGTGGTGTAGCGGTAGTCCTCGGCGAAGACCTTGGCGAGCCGGTCGGCGCCGGCGCCCTGGGAGGCGAAGGCGCGGGCCGCGTCCTGGAAGGGGAAGTCGAGGGTGGCGTCGAGCCGGCCGCGGGTGACGTAGGGGGCGGTGACGGTGGTGTCGGCGGAGTAGACCTCGCCGAACATGAAGAAGTCCTCGCGGCCCTGCTTCCGGGCGTACGCGTCGAGGGCGGTGGCCCACTGGGTCCAGAAGTCCAGGTCGACGTGTTTGACGGTGTCGATGCGGAAGCCGTCGATGTCGAAGTCGCGGACCCACTTCTCGTAGATCCTCTTCATGCCCTCGACGACCTCGGGGCGCTCGGTCCACAGGTCGTCGAGGCCGACGAAGTCGCCGTACTCGGCGGACTCGCCGACCCAGGTGGAGTCGCCCCGGTTGTGGTACATCGTCGGGTCGTTGAGCCAGGACGGGACCTTGGTGTTCGCCTTCTCGACGGGGGTGTACGGGAAGGAGTCGGCGTCGACCCCGCCGATCGCGGTCCGGTCGTCGAAGGGGCGGCCGTCCTTGTCGAGGTACGGGTAGGCACCCTTGGGGCGGTAGCCGTACTTCTGCTCGGCGTAGTCGACGGTGTCGGCGGTGTGGTTGGCGATGACGTCGAAGAAGACCTTCATGCCCTTGGCGTGGGCGGCGGCGATCAGCTTCTCCAGGTCCTCGTTGGTCCCGAAGTGCGGGTCGACCTGGGTGAAGTCGGTGATCCAGTAGCCGTGGTAGCCGGCCGACGCGTCCTTGCCGGTGCCCTGCACGGGCCGGTTCTTGAAGATGGGCGCCATCCAGATGGCGGTGGTGCCGAGGCCCTTGATGTAGTCGAGGCGCCGGGTGAGGCCCTTGAGGTCGCCGCCCTGGTAGAAGCCCTTGTCGGTGGGGTCGAAGCCGGTCTGCGTACGGCTGCCGGTGAGGCCGCCCCGGTCGTTGGAGGCGTCGCCGTTGGCGAAGCGGTCCGGCAGGACGAAGTAGAACTGCTCGCGGGTGAGGTCCTGGCGGGACGGCTGGGCCGCGAGCGAGCGGTCGGACGGCGGGGCGGGGGGCCGGGGCGCGGCGGCGGCGGGGACGGCGGGCACGAGGGCCGCGCACAGGGCGGCTGCCAGTGCGACCGCCGTTCTCTTGCGTGTCACGGGGGTGCTCCCTGGAGGTACGGGAAGAGAGGGCCGCCCCGGCGGGGCGGCCCTGGTGCGTGCGGGGAGGCTCAGCTGCGGAAGGTGTCGTTCAGGACGACCTGGCCCGAGGCGGGGACGGTCGCGGTGCGGTTGGCGCCGGACTCCCAGGTGACGTTGCCGGCCGCGTCCTTGCGGACGTACTTGTACTCGAAGGACGTTCCGGCGGGCAGGGAGACCGTCAGCTTCCACACGGGGTAGGCGGCCGGGTCGAGCTTGAGGGCGGAGGCCGGGGCCCAGTTGCCGAGCTCGGCGCGGTTGCCGGTGACGTAGATGTTCTGGCCGACGACCGTGGTGGCGTTGACGTTGAACGACGCGCCCGCGGTGGCGGGCGGCGGGGTCGTCGGCGGCGTGGTGGGGGTGGTCCCGCCGCAGTTGGTGGCGTTCACGTGCAGGGCGACCGCGGTGTCGGCGGCGAGGGTGGCCGTGAACTGGCCGGAGGCGTTGACCGTCACGGCCGTGTTGCTCTGCACGTCGCAGTAGGCGCCGGCGGGCAGGGAGGTCTGGAAGGTGCGGGTGAGCGCCGAGGACTCGTGGTTGATCGCCACGTAGGCCTTGGAGCCGCGGCCGAACGCGATGGCGTTGCCGCCGTTGTCCCACCAGCCGGTGACGGCCTGGCCGCGCGCGGTGTTGCGGAAGGCGACCATGGAGGAGATCTCGCGCCAGGCGTGCTGGCACTTCCAGCCGTCGGTGTAACAGGCGTTCACCTGGCCGCCGTTGGGCGGGCCGGCGTCCTTGTCGGTCCACTCGTAGCCGGAGTGGACGTCCGGGGAGCCGTAGGGCCAGGCGAGCATGAAGACGGAGGCGAGGGTGTAGTCGGCGCCGTCCTTGTAGGACAGGGTGTCGCCGCCGCGCTCGGTGTCGTGGTTGTCGACGAAGACGCCGGACTGGGCGGAGGGCATGTAGCCCCAGGCCTCGCCGAAGTTCTTGAGGTAGGAGAGCTTCTCGTTCTGCAGGACGCGCTTGAGGTCGCGGGCGTAGCGGAACTCCTGGACGTCGCCGGTGCCGAGGTACTCGCTCGGGGAGACGGCCTCGCCGGCGCCGTGGATGGCCTCCTGCTTCCAGTAGGCGTTCGGGTTCGTCAGCCGGGACTTGATGTTGGCGAGGTCGGCGGCCGGCATGTGCTTGGCGGCGTCGATGCGGAGTCCGTCGACGCCGAGCGAGAGGAGGTCGTTGAGGTAGCCGGCTATCTTGCCGCGGACGTAGTCCTCGCCCGTGTCGAGGTCGGGGAGCTGGACCAGTTCGCAGTTCTGGACGTTGGCGCGGTCCTGGTAGTTGGTGATCGAGGAGCGGCAGTCGTCCATGTCGGAGCCGGAGTAGAGGCCCGGGTAGTCGTACTTGGAGAACGGGGTCCCGCCCGTTCCCGTACCGGAGCCGTTCGCCATGTGGTTGACGACGGAGTCGGCGACGACCTTCACACCGGCCGCGTGGCAGGTGTCGATCATGCTCTTGAAGGCGGTGCGGTCGCCGAGGCGTCCGGCGATCTTGTAGCTGACCGGCTGGTACGAGGTCCACCACTGGCCGCCCTGGAGGTGTTCCTGGGGCGGGGAGACCTGGACGTATCCGTATCCGGCGGGGCCGAGGCGGTCGGTGCACTCACGGGCCACCGAGGCGAAGTTCCATTCGAACATCACCGCGGTGACGTCCTTCTCGCCGGGCGGGGTGGCCTGCGCCGGGGCGTTTCCCGTGACGGCCACAGCGGCAGCTCCCGCCACGAGGGCGAGTGCAGCGGCCACGGTTCTTCTGGCCATGCTTCCTCCTGTACGACATCAGTGTCGCAAGAAGTTGCCGAAAACTTCAGCAACTGTTTTCAGCCGTGACCGTACGAGTGCCCCGGCGCCCGGTCAACCCTCCGGACACCACTGCGCAAGTTGTTACGAAAGGCCTTGCAGACCCCTGGGAGGCTGCGCCGTGGAGCCGCGCACCACCAGCTCCGGCTGGAACACGAACTCCGTGCGCTGCACCGGATTTCCCTCGATCTCCTCCAGGAGCGCGCCGACGGCGGCCGTCGCCATCGCCTGCACCGGCTGGCGCACGGTGGACAGCGGCGGGCTGGTGAAGGCGATCAGCGGGGAGTCGTCGAAGCCCACGACGGAGACGTCGTCGGGCACTTCGAGCCCCCGGGCGCGGACCGCGCGGATCACGCCGAGCGCCATCAGGTCGGAGGCGCAGACGATGCCCGTGCACCCCTCGCGCAGCAGGATCTCGGCGGCCGCGTGGCCGCCCTCGACGCCGAAGAGCGTGGGCCTGATGAACCGTTCGGCGTCCGCCCGCTCGACGCCGAGGAGCTCGTACAGCTCGGCGGCGAAGCCCTCGGCCTTGCGGCGCGAGGGCACGTAGCGGGTGGGGCCGATGGCGAGCCCGATCCTCTCGTGCCCCAGCTCGACCAGGTGCCGGACGGCCATCCGGGCCGCGGCCCGGTCGTCGGGCGAGACGAAGTTGGCGTCGATGTGCTCGTTGTAGCCGTTGATGAGGACGTACGGCACGCCCCGGGCGCTCAGCCGCGCGTAGCGGGCCGGGTCGGCGGTGGCGTCCGCGTGCAGCCCGGAGAGGAAGACGATGCCGGCCACCCCGCGCTCCACGAGCTGCTCGACGAGCTCGTCCTCGGTGGCGCCGCCGGGCATCTGGGTGCAGAGCACCGGCGTGTAGCCGTGCCCGGCGAGGACCTGTTCGACGACCTGCGCGAAGGCCGGGAAGATCGGGTTGGTCAGCTCGGGCACCACGAGCCCGACGAGGCCCGCGCTGCGGCGTTTGAGCCGTACGGGACGCTCGTAGCCGAGCACGTCGAGCGCCGCGAGCACCTTGTGCCGGGTCGCGCCGGCCACCCCCGCCTTGCCGTTGAGGACGCGGCTGACGGTGGCCTCGCTGACGCCGGACTGGGCCGCGATGTCCGCGAGCCGCGGGGCGCCGTTCCCGGCACCCCGCGGCAGGGGGATCGTCACACCGCCCACCAGACGGTGGTGTCGGCGGGCACTTCCGCCTCGTCGTCGACGATCCGGACGTCCTCGTTGGAGAGGAGGTACCGGCCGGGCAGCGGGACGGAGATGGCCCGGCCGGTGGTGTTGGCGGTGCAGACGAAGCCGTCGCGGCGGAAGGAGAGCACACCCTCGGGTGCCTCCAGCCACTCGACGTCCTCGCCCGCACCGAGTTCGGGGCGCTCGCGGCGCACGGCGAGCGCGCTGCGGTACAGCTCCAGGGTGGAGCCGGGGTCGCCGGTCTGCGCCTCGACGCTCAGCCCGCCCCAGGTGGCGGGCTGCGGCAGCCAGGAGCCGCCGGCGCCGAAGCCGTACGAGGAGCCCTCGGCGGTCCACGGGATCGGCACCCGGCAGCCGTCGCGGAAGCCGTCCTGGCCGCTGGCGCGCCAGAAGGACGGGTCCTGGCGGACCTCGTCGGGCAGGTCGGTGACGTCGGGCAGGCCGAGCTCCTCGCCCTGGTAGACGTACGCCGAGCCGGGCAGCGCCAGCATCAGCAGGGTCGCGGCGCGGGCGCGGCGCAGGCCGAGTTCGCGGTCGCCGGCCTCGCGGAGCTGGGTGCCGAGGCCCGCCGGGTTGGCGAAGCGGGTGGCGTGCCGGGTGACGTCGTGGTTGGACAGCACCCAGGTGGTGGGGGCGCCGACCGGGCGCATCGCGTCGAGCGAGGCGTCGATGACCGCGCGGAGCTCCGCCGCGTCCCAGTGGGTGCCCAGGTACTGGAAGTTGAAGGCCTGGTGCATCTCGTCGGGGCGCACGTAGTTCGCGGTGCGGTCGACGGTCGGGGTCCACGCCTCGGCGACGAGGACGCGCTCCCCGTCGTACTCGGCGAGGACCTTGCGCCAGGTGCGGTAGATCTCGTGGACGCCGTCCTGGTCGAAGAAGGGCATGACGTCGTTGCCGAGCAGCTTGAGCTGGTCGTGGGCGCCGATGTCGGGCAGACCCGGGGCCTTGACCAGGCCGTGGGCGACGTCGACTCGGAAGCCGTCGACGCCCATGTCGAGCCAGAAGCGCAGGATGGAGCGGAACTCGTCGCGGACGGCCGGGTGCTCCCAGTTGAAGTCGGGCTGCTCCGGGGCGAAGAGGTGGAGGTACCACTCGCCGGGGGTGCCGTCCGCGTTCTCCGTGCGGGTCCAGGCCGGGCCGCCGAAGATGGACTCCCAGTCGTTCGGCGGGAGTTCGCCGTTCTCGCCCTGGCCGGCACGGAAGTGGTAGCGCTCGCGCAGCGGAGAACCGGGGCCCTCGCGCAGCGCCCGCTGGAACCACTCGTGCTGGTCGGAGGAGTGGTTGGGCACCAGGTCGACGATGATCCGCAGGCCCAGTTCGTGGGCCTCGCGGATCACCGCGTCGGCGTCGAGGAGCGAGCCGAACATCGGGTCGATGGCCCGGTAGTCGGCGACGTCGTAGCCGGCGTCGGCCTGCGGCGAGGCGTAGAACGGGGAGAGCCAGACGGCGTCGACGCCCAGTTCCTTGAGGTACGGCAGCCGGCTGCGGACGCCCTCCAGGTCACCCATGCCGTCACCGTTGCCGTCGGCGAAGCTGCGCGGGTAGACCTGGTAGATCACGGCGTCTCTCCACCAGCCCGTGTGCGTGCCGGTGGTGGGGGCGTCGGCCGGGGTGGCGAGATGCTGGGTCATGTCTTCCCTGGGAGGTAAGGAGGTGCGTTCGGGCGGGGTGCTCAGGGCCGTCAGCCCTTGACGGCACCGGCCGACATGCCGGTGACCAGGTGCCGCTGGGCGAAGAGGAACACCAGGGCGGCGGGGACGGCGATCAGCACGGAGGCCGCGGCCATCGGGCCCCACTGCGCCCCGTACTGGTTGACGAACTTCTGCAGTCCGCCGGCGAGCGTCAGGTTCTCGTCGCCGACCATGAAGGCGGAGGCGTAGGCCACCTCGCCCCAGGCGGTGATGAAGGAGTAGAAGGCGGTGACGGCGATGCCCGGCTTGGCGAGCGGCAGGATCAGCCGCCAGAAGGTGCCGAACGGGGTGAGGCCGTCGACGTATCCCGACTCGTCGATCTCGCGCGGGATGGTGTCGAAGAAGCCCTTCATCATCCACGCGCAGAACGGGACGGCGATCGTCAGGTACGTGACGACCAGGCCGACCGGCTGGTTGAGCAGCCCCATCGACGCCATGATGTTGTAGATCGGCACGATGAGGACGGCGACCGGGAACATCTGGGTGATGAGCAGCGTCCACATCAGTCCGCGCTTGCCGGGGAAGCGGAAGCGGCTGACGGCGTAGCCCGTGGTGGCGGAGACGAAGACGCCGATGACGGTGGTGAGGCCGGCGACGAGCAGCGAGTTGCCGAACCAGGTGAGGAACGGGGTGTCCCGCAGCAGGTTCGTGTAGTTCTCGAGCGTCGTCTCCTTGAAGAAGTCCGTGGTGATCGCGTACTTCGCGGGCTTCAGCGAGGTCAGCAGCACCCAGAGGACCGGGAAGACGGCGATCACGGACGCCGCGATCAGCGTGGCGTGCAGCGCGACCGAGGCCAGCGGCGAACGGCGGCCGCGGATCGGGGTGTTGGCGGGCGCGGCGTGACGGGCGGGGGTCGTGGTGGTCACCAGACTTCTCCCTGCTTGCGGAGGACTCGCCGGTAGACCGCGGCGAAGAGCATCAGGAGGACCAGGATGAGCACGCCCCACGTGGACGACTGGGCGAAGTCGCGCGGACTGACCTCGAAGGAGAACTTGTAGGCCTGGGTGACGAGGATCTGGGTGGCCTCGCCGGGCCCGCCCCTGGTGAGCAGGAAGATCACCGGGAACATGTTGAAGGTCCAGATGGTCGAGAGCAGGATCACCGTCGTCGACACCGAGCTGAGCCCGGGCATGGTGATGTGCCGGAACCGCTGCCAGGCGTTGGCGCCGTCCATCTCGGCGGCCTCGTACAGCTCGCCGGGGATGGACTGGAGCCCGCCGAGGAGGGCGACCATCATGAACGGCACGCCGAGCCAGACGTTGACGAGGATGACCGACAACTTGGCCCAGGTGGGGTCGTTCAGCCACGGCACGGCGTCGATGCCGCCGCCCGCGAGGATCTTGTTGAGGAGGCCGTTGTCCTGGTTGTAGAGGAAGCGCCAGGCGAAGACGGAGACGAAGCCGGGCACGGCCCACGGCAGGATCAGCATCAGCCGGTAGGCGCCGCGGCCGGCGATCTTGCGGTTGAGGATGTTGGCGAGGGCCAGGCCGAGGGCGAAGGTCACCGAGACGCAGGACACCGTCCACACCAGCGTCCAGCCCAGGGTGGAGAGGAACTGGCCGCCCGTCAGCGCGTCCGCGTAGTTGTCCAGGCCGACGAACTCGTAGCTGGCCGGGATGTGGTTGACGCCGATGGAACGCTCGACGTTGCGCTCGTTGGCGTCGGTCAGCGACAGGAAGATGCCGCGGACCAGCGGATAGCCGATGATCACGGCGATCACGACGGTCACCGGGGCGACCATCGCCCAGGCGTACCAGTGGGTGGCGAGGGAGCGCTTCGCCGCGCCCCGGGGCTTACCAGTTCCGCGGCTCCGGCCGCGGGCGCTGTCGCCCGCGGCCTTCACCACCGACTGGCTGGGGGTGTCCACAGCCATCAGCCGGCCTGCCTTCCTTCCTCTTTCCTGCTACTTCCAGTCCTTCAGGAGCTTGCGGTAGCCGTCACCGGTCGCCTTGGCACCCGCCTCGGGGGTGGTCTGGCCGGTCAGGACCTTGGTGTACTCGGTGACGAGCGGCGCGAAGAGGCTGCCGGTCTCCGGGATCCAGGGGCGCTCGACGGCCTTGTCGACGACCGGCTTGAAGAAGGTGATCATCTCGTTGGTCGCGACGTCCGACTTGATGTAGACGGACTGGCGGGTCGGGAGGAGGCTGAGCTCCTTCGCGATCGTCGCCTGGGTCTCGGCCGAGGTCATGTACTCGGCGAAGGCGTAGGACGCGTCGAGGTTCTTCGAGCCCGCGTAGACGGCGAGGTTGTGGCCGCCCTGCGGGGCGCCCTGGCCGGCGGAACCGGCCGGGACCGGGGCGATGCCCAGGTTGGCCTTGTCCGTGAACTCCTTGCCGGCGTAGGTGTCGGCGACGGCCCACGGGCCGTTGATCATCATGGCGACCTTGCCGTCCTTGAAGGCCGTCTGCATGTTGTTCCAGCCGTCGGTCGCGTCCGTCTTGGCCGCGCCGGAGTCCACCAGGTCCTTGACGGTCTTGAAGGCCTTCACGCCGGCGGGGCTGTCGACGGTGACGGTCTTCTTGTCGGCGTCGACGAGGTCGCCGCCCTCGCCGTACAGGAAGGAGAGGAACCAGTAGGCGTCGTCGCCGCGCAGGTAGAGGCCGGTCTTGCCGGTCTTCTGCTTGATCTTGGCGGAGACGGTCTTGAGCTCGTCGATGGTCTTGGGGACCTCGACGCCGGCGTCCTTGAAGATCTTCTTGTTGTAGAAGATGCCCATGGAGTCGATGACCTGCGGGACGGCGTAGGTCTTGCCCTTGTACTGGGTGGAGGCCGACGCCTGCTTGAGGAAGTCGTCCGCGTCCTTGAGGGCGGGGGTGCCGTCGAGGGGGGCCAGGTAGCCGAGGTCGGCGAACTCGGGGGTCCAGGCGACCTCGGAGCGGATGACGTCGGGGGCACCGGAGCCGGACTGCGCGGCGTTCTTGAACTTGTTCTGCGCGTCACCGAAGGGCACGTTGACGTACTTGACGGTGACCTTGGGGTGCTTCTTCTTGAAGTCCTCGGCGACCTTCTTGAAGACCTTGTCCTCGGAGCCGACCGTGGACGTGTCCCACCAGGTCACGGTGCCGGAGAGCTCGCCCGAGCCCTTCGCGCCCCCGTCGTTCGAACCGCCGTCACTACCGCACGCCGCCAGGGTCACGCCCAGGGCCGCGACCAGCGCGGTGGCCGCTATGCCACGCCGCATGTGAACTCCTTCGATGATCCCGGGGAGACGAGGGGCTGGAACCTTCCTCATGCGACCGCTCCCTCGCGGCGCTCCGGGTTGCCAGGAACGTAACAGGGATGAAAACGAGCCGAAAGACCTTGCGGGGAATTTCTGCAAGGACCGGCGATCGTTACATCCACGTGTCCCTAAGGTTGCCTACGAGCCGCTTGACAGGGTCTGTTTCGGGCATCTCGCACACGGAAAAGCCCCGCAGGCCCCCGTCACCACCACGAAAGAGCCCCGCAAGCACTGCAAGACCTTGCGCAACGGCTCGAACCTTGCGGTCCCCTCCCGGCGCCGGCGAACCGGTGGGAAATACGCGCTGTGACCGGTACAGTCCCTTCTCATGACCGCGCGGCTCTCCGACATCGCAGCCCAGGCGGGGGTCAGTGAAGCCACAGTCAGCCGCGTGCTCAACGGCAAGGCCGGCGTGGCGGCGGCCACCCGCGAGTCCGTCCTCGCCGCTCTCGACGTGCTCGGCTACGAGCGTCCCGTACGCCTCCGCCAGCGCAGCGCGGGCCTCGTCGGCCTCATCACCCCCGAGCTGGACAACCCGATCTTCCCCGCGCTCGCGCAGGTCATCGGGCAGGCCCTGACCCGGCAGGGATACACGCCGGTCCTCGCCACCCAGACCCCCGGCGGGTCCACCGAGGACGAGCTCACCGACATGCTGGTGGAGCGCGGCGTCGCCGGCATCATCTTCGTCTCCGGACTGCACGCCGACACCACCGCCGACATGACGCGCTACGACCAGCTGCGCGGCAAGGGCGTCCCGTACGTCCTCCTCAACGGCTTCTCCCCCAAGGTCCAGGCGCCCTTCGTGTCGCCCGACGACCGGGCCGCGATGGTGCTGGCCGTGACGCACCTGGCCGCCCTCGGGCACACCCGGATCGGGCTCGCCGTCGGACCGAAGCGGTTCGTGCCGGTGCTGCGCAAGATAGAGGGCTTCCAGAAGGGCATGGAGGAGCGGCTCGGCCTCGGCCCCGACGAGTCCGAGGCGCTGATCCAGCACTCGCTCTACACCCTGGAGGGCGGCCAGGCGGCCGCCGCGGCACTGATCTCCCGCGGCTGCACGGCGATCGTGTGCGCGAGCGACATGATGGCGCTCGGCGCGATCCGGGCCGCCCGGCAGCAGGGGCTCGACGTGCCGCGGGACGTCTCCGTCGTCGGCTTCGACGACTCTCCGCTCATAGCGTTCACCGACCCGCCGCTGACCACCATCCGCCAGCCCGTGCAGGCGATGGGGCAGGCCGCGGTCCGCGCGCTGCTCGAAGAGGTCGGCGGCACTCCGGCACCGCATTCCGAGTTCGTCTTCATGCCTGAGCTGGTGGTTCGCGGTTCAACGGCCTCCGCTCCGTCCCCCGCGCGCACTCCTTCCTGAGACGGAGGGGGTGCGCCCGGAACCCGACCGGGGGATGATCGGTCGGGGGGTGGGGATCTGGCAGACTCTCTCCCTATGGGTGAAACGACCGTGAAGAGTTTGGACGACCGGACGACCCCGTCGTCACCCACAGTGGCCGACGGCAGGCTCGCACGCCTGCGTGCGCGCGCGCCCCGGCGCCCCACGATCTGGTTCGAGATCCTGCTCATCGCGGTGAGCTACTGGACGTACTCCCTCATCCGCAACGCGGTGCCGGAGCAGAAGGCCCAGGCGCTCAAGAACGCCGACTGGATCTGGCAGGCGGAGGAGTCCCTCGGGCTCGCCTTCGAGCACGCCGTGAACCACGCCGTGAACTCGGTGACGTGGCTCATCGTGTCGATGAACTACTACTACGCCACGCTGCACTTCGTCGTGACCATCGGTGTGCTGGTGTGGCTGTACCGCTGGCACCCGGGCCGCTACTCCGCGTTCCGCACCGTCCTGTTCGCCACCACCGGTGTGGCCCTGGTCGGCTACTACCTGTATCCGCTCGCGCCGCCGCGGCTCATGAACGGCCAGGACTTCATCGACACGGTGCTCGTCCACCACACCTGGGGCTCGATGGCCTCGGGCAACCTCAAGCACGTGTCGAACCAGTACGCGGCGATGCCGTCGATGCACATCGGCTGGTCGCTCTGGTGCGGAGTGACGATCTTCCTGCTGGCCAAGGCGCCCTGGGCGAAGATCCTCGGTCTGCTCTACCCGGCGGCCACCCTCGTCGTGATCGTCTCCACCGCCAACCACTTCTGGCTGGACGCGGTCGGCGGCATGATCTGCCTGGCCTTCGGCTTCGGCGTCTCCTACTGCTGGTACGGCTCCCGACCGCACCGGCTGCCCCGCCTCGTCGAGCCCGCCGGCGCCGTCGCCCGCGGCGGCCCGCGCCCGGCGGCAGAGACCGACCGGGCGACCGACGCGGAACGGCCGGTCGGCTCCTCCAAGTAACGGCCGCGGTCGGCTCCCCACATGAGGCCGCCGGTGGGCGGGCCTATCCTGAGGCTGTAGACCTCGGGCCCCCACGGCTCCGGCGGCCCCGCACGCGCTCCTCACCCCGAGCGGGAGGCACAGGATGCGATCCCACCGGACATGGGCCGCCGCTCTCGCCTCCGCGGCCCTCGTGACGCTCGGCGCCTCCACCGCCACCGCCGCGCCGGCCGTCCCCGGGCCGGGAGTCCTCGTCGCGGGGTACGCGGCCGCCGAGACCCCCCAGGACCTGGCGGAGCAGCGGTTCCTGGAGCGGAACGAGGTCCTCGAAGGCGCCGCCGCCCATGCCAACGCCCTCATCGGACTCCCCCGGGACGTGCCGGTGACGGCCCTGAGCTGCGGCGAGATCAACGCCTTCTGGGATCCGGAGAGCCAGGGCATCGGCTTCTGCTACGAGCTGGTGGGGTACTACCGGGGCGTCTTCGACGAGCTGAACACGGCCGGCACCGAGGCCCAGCGGAACCGGGCCACCGAGGACGACCTCATCGGCATCTCCAACAGCGTCGTCTTCCACGAGCTCGCGCACGCCCTCATCGACGTCTACGACCTGCCGACCACCGGCCGGGAGGAGGACGCGGCCGACCAGCTCGCCACCCTCCTCCTCGCGGGCGACTCCGTGCACCAGGAGTACGCGGTGAGCGCCATCGAGGCCTGGGGAGCCCTCGCCGCCGCGGAGGGCGACATCGGCGACCGGCTCCCGGACGAGCACTCGCTCGACGCCCAGCGGTACTACAACGCCATCTGCTGGCTGTACGGCTCCGACCCGGCCGGCTTCCAGGGCGCCGTACGGACCGACGCCAACCCCGACGGGCCCCTGCCGGAGAGCCGGGCCGCGCAGTGCCCCGCCGAGTTCGAGCAGATCGACCGGGCGTGGAGCACCCTGCTCCAGCCCTATCTGAAGGGCTGACGATCCGAAGGGCCGACGCGCGGCGCCCGCACCCCTACGCTCCGTAGAACAGCTCCTCCACGACGGCCCGGGCGCGGCGGGTGATGCGGCGGTAGTCGTCGACCATCTCGCCGACGTGGCCGGGGCCGTATCCCAGGTACCGGCCCACCGCGGCGAGTTCGCGCGGGTCGGAGGGGAAGGTGTCGCCGGCCCGGCCGCGCACCAGCATCACCGCGTTGCGGACGCGGGTCGCGAGCACCCAGGCCTCGTCCAGGGTCTGCGCCTCCTCCGTCGGGATCAGGCCGGCCGCGTGCGCCGCCCGGAGGGCCTCGCGGGTGCGGGTCGTCCGCAGCCCGGGCTCCGCCCAGCCGTGCCGCATCTGGAGGAGCTGGACCGTCCACTCGACGTCGCTCAGGCCGCCGCGCCCGAGTTTGGCGTGGAGCGTCGGGTCGGCGCCGCGCGGCAGCCGCTCGGACTCCATGCGGGCCTTGAGGCGGCGGATCTCGCGGACCGCGTCCTCGCCGAGGCCCTCGGCGGGATAGCGCAGCGGGTCGACGAGCTCGACGAACCGGTCGGCCAGGTCCTGGTCGCCCGCCATGGGCGCGGCGCGCAGCAGGGCCTGGCTCTCCCAGACCAGGGACCAGCGGCGGTAGTAGGCCTCGTACGACTTGAGGGTGCGGACCATGGGACCGCTCTTGCCCTCCGGCCGCAGGTCCGCGTCGATCAGCAGCGGCGGGTCGGCGGTGGGGAGCTGGAGGAGCCGGCGCATCTCGGCGACCACCCGGTTCGCGGCGCGGGCCGCCTCCTGCTCGTCGACGCCCTCGCGCGGCTCGTGGACGAACAGGACGTCGGCGTCGGAGCCGTATCCCAGCTCGTGGCCGCCGAAGCGGCCCATGCCGATGACCGCGAACCGGGTCGGCAGCATGTCGCCCCACTCGGCGCGGACGGCGGCGCGCAGGGCGCCGGCGATGGTGGCCGCGTTGAGGTCGGTAACGGCCTCGCCGACCCGGTCGACCAGCGCGCCCGGGTCGGGTTCGCGGGGGTTGTCCTCGGTGCCGTACGAGCCGATGAGGTCGGCCGCCGCGGTGCGGAAGAGCTCCCTGCGGCGCACCCCGCGGGCCGCGGCGACGGCCTGTTCGGCGTCCTCCGCGCGGCCCACCGCCGCCAGGACCTCCTGCTCCAGGTGGTCACGGCCGCGCGGCTTGAGCCCCTCCGGGTCGCCGAGGAGCGCGACCGCCTCGGGGGCGCGGAGCAGCAGGTCGGGGGCGAGGCGGCCGGCGGAGAGCACCCGGGCGAGGTTCTCGGCCGCGGCGCCCTCGTCGCGGAGGAGCCGCAGGTACCAGGGGGTCTTGCCGAGGGCGTCCGAGACCTTGCGGAAGCCGAGCAGGCCGGCGTCCGGGTCGGCCGAGTCGGCGAACCAGCCGAGCAGCACCGGGAGCAGCGTCCGCTGGATCGCGGCCTTGCGGCTCACCCCGGAGGCCAGCGCCTCCAGGTGGCGCAGGGCGGCGGCGGGGTCGTCGTAGCCGAGCGCTTCGAGGCGCTGTCCGGCCGCCTTGGGGCTGAGCCGGATCTCGCCGGGGGCGAGCTGGGCGACCGCGTCGAGCAGCGGGCGGTAGAAGAGCTTCTCGTGCAGCCGGCGGACCACGGCCGCGTGCCGCTTCCACTCCTTGTTGAGCTCGGCGACGGGGTCGGTGCGCAGGCCGAGCGAGCGGCCGAGGCGGCGCAGGTCTGCCTCGTCCTCGGGGACGAGGTGGGTGCGGCGCAGCCGGTACAGCTGGATGCGGTGCTCCATCGCCCGCAGGAAGCGGTACGCCTCGTCGAGCTGGGCGGCGTCGGCGCGGCCGACGTAGCCGCCCGCGGCGAGCGCGGCCAGCGCGTCGAGGGTGGTGCCGCTGTGCAGTCCGGCGTCGCTGCGGCCGTGCACCAGCTGGAGGAGCTGGACGGCGAACTCGACGTCCCGCAGGCCGCCGGGACCGAGCTTGAGCTCGCGCTCGACCTGGGCGGCGGGGATGTTGTCGACGACCCGGCGGCGCATCTTCTGCACGTCGGGCACGAAGTTCTCGCGCTCGGCGGCCTGCCAGACGAGCGGCGAGACGGCGTCGATGTACTGCGAGCCGAGCTCCGGGTCGCCGGCCACCGCGCGGGCCTTGAGGAGGGCCTGGAACTCCCAGGTCTTCGCCCAGCGCTGGTAGTAGGCGAGGTGGGAGGAGAGGGTGCGGACGAGGGGGCCGTTGCGGCCCTCGGGGCGGAGGTTGGCGTCGACCGGCCAGATGGTGCCCTCGACCGTGGTCTCCGAGCAGATCCGCATGAGGTGCGAGGCGAGCCGGGTCGCCGCCTGGATCGCCTTCCCCTCGTCCGCGCCCTCGGCCGGCTCCCCGACGAAGATCACGTCCACGTCGGAGACGTAGTTGAGCTCGTGCCCGCCGCACTTGCCCATCGCGATGACGGCGAGCCGGCACATGGCGGCGTCGACGGGGGCGGCGGTACGGGCGATGGCGAGCGCGGCGCGCAGGGTGGCCGTCGCCAGGTCGGCGAGCTCGGCGGCGGCCTGGGCGACGTCGGTGGTGCCGCACACGTCGCGGGCGGCGATGGCGAGCAGGCAGCGGCGGTAGGCGACCCGCAGCGAGACCGCGTCGGTGGCCTCGGCGAGGCCCTGCTCGAACTCGGCGACGCCCGGGTGCAGGTCGGCGGCCTCGTAGGTGACGAGGGACTCCCAGTCGCGGGGGTGCCGGGCCAGGTGGTCGGCGAGGGCCTCGGAGGCGCCGAGGACGCCGAGGAGCCGGTCCCGGAACGGCTTGGCGGAGAGCAGCGTGGCCGTGAACGTCTGCCGCTCGGTCTCGGGCTGCGCCTCGGCCAGGCGGACCAGGCCGCGCAGGGCGAGGTCCGGATCGGCGGTGGCGCCGAGGGCGTCCAGGAGGACGGAGTCGTCCCGCAGCTCGGACAGCTCGGGCACGTCGAGGAGTCGTTCGGCCCCCGAGGGGTCGGTGAACCCGTGCCGCAGCAGACGTGAGAACGTACTGCTCCTGCGTCCCGGCACCGTCATTCCGCCGCTCCCTCCGAGCAGGTAGCCCCAAGGGCCGAGCCTATCCGGCGCGGGGGCCGCGGGCGCCCCCGCCCGGCGGTCACGTCGTGCCGGACGGCTGCTCGATCCGGCGCGTACGTGGCGCATCACACGCCCCCTTGCACGTGAGATCCGGCACAAAGATCCCTTTCGGGGCGAATAAACCGTAAATCTAGAAAATCCGTCTTGCGGTGCACGGGACGCCCCCGCACCGCAGGGAGCGGCCCGGCACCTGTCACGCCGCACCCGCGCCGCAGCACCTCGCTCCGCCCTGCTCCACCCTGCCCCGCCCCGCCCGTCAGTGAAAGCGCCGCCGAACATGTCTGTCCGCCTCCGCCGTCCCTCCCGTCGCAGAATCGTTTCTGCGACCGTCGCGACCCTCCTGGTCGGCGGCACGTTCGCCGGGCTCCTCTCGGTGACGGCGGCTAAGCCGGCGGCACCCCCCGTGCCGCCGCCGGCCCACGAGGCCAAGGCACCGGCGAAGGCCCCGGCCAAGGCCGCAAGGACCCCGCACGCCGCCACCTCCGTGATGCAGATCGTGGCGCACCCGGACGACGACCTGTTCTTCATGAACCCGGACGTCTCGCAGTCGCTGCGCTCCGGCAGCCCCCTGACCTCCGTCTACCTGACCGCCGGCGAGTCGGACGGCGTCAACGCCCGCCCGAGCGACGCCGCCGGAGCCGCGCCCGACAAGGCGGGCTACGCCGAGGCCCGGCAGAACGGCATACGCGCCGCGTACGCCGAGATGGCGACCGGCAGCCGGACCGGCGTCTGGGACCGGGTCGCCCTTCCCACCGCCGGCGGCGCCGCGGCCGAGATGGACACCCTGCGAGCGAAGCCCCAGGTCAAGCTGGTGTGGCTGCAGCTGCGCGAGGCCGGCTCGATCAGCGGCGACCGCCCGCAGAGCCTCAACGGCCTCTGGCACGACCGGATCCCCGCACTTGCCTCCCAGCGCGCGACCGGCACCCCCGTCGCGGCCGACTTCACCTACACGAAGGACCAGGTCGTCGCGACCCTCACCGGGCTGCTCGAACACTTCCGACCGACCTTCGTCCGCATGCAGGACCCGACCCCCGGCACCTGGTCGGCGGCGAAGCCCGGGTCGGGGACGGCGACCGCGGTCTCCGGGTCGGGAACGGCCACCACGGTCTCCGGGTCGGGGACGACAGCCGATTCCGGGGCGGACTCGGGATCCGCTTCGGACTCGGAATCCGCTTCGGGCTCGGGGTCCGCGGCCGGCTCGGGGGCAGGGGCCGGCTCGGGATCCGCGGCCGGATCGCCGTCCGGGGCGGTGAAGCTCCGGGACCATCAGGACCACCTCTACGGGGCGCGGTTCGTCCAGGCCGCCCTGGCCCGGTACGCGGAGGTGCCCGGGCATCCGCACGTGGGCGTGCAGAACTACCTGGGCTACCCGACCAGCTCGCTGCCGCACACGCTCGACCCCGAGACGGCGGGCGCGAAGCTGCGGACCCTGAAGACGTACGCCTGGACGGACGGGGTCAACGACTGCGGCACCGCCGCGGGCTGCGGTGACCTGAAGGTGGCGGCGCGGCCCGGCGGGCGGGGCTGGACGCAGACCGTCAGGTACGCCCGCTCCACCTCCACCTCCTGGGTGCAGCGGGACGGCACCGGCGCGCTCCACGCCTTCTCCGTCCTCGACGGACGGCTCGCCGAGTGGCGGAAGCCGGCCGGCACCGAGGCGTGGCACGGGCCGGAGCTGCTGCCCGGCGGCGGCCTCGACAGCGGCGTCACCTCCGTCGCCCTGCCCGACGGCCGCACGGCGGTCTTCGGCACCCGTACGACGCTCGGCGCCGACGCCTCCGCGTACGGCCGCGAGGTCGTGACCACCGCGCAGACCACGCCCGGCGGCGCGTTCGGCCCGTGGCGCTCGCTCGGCACGCCCGAGCGGGACGACGCCGGCGGCACCTCGGACATCAGCGCGCCCGCCGTGACCGTGGACGACGAGGGCCTGGCGACCGTGCTCCTGCGGGACAGCGGCCACCGCCTCACGGCCCGCGAGCAGCGCGCCGACGGCGACTGGGGGCCGTGGCGGACGCTCGGCGGCGCGGAGGTGTTCGGCGACCCGGTGTCGGCGACCGACGGCACCGGCCGCGGCTACGTCTTCGCCAGCACCCCGAAGACCGTCCTGACCTGGGCCCAGCAGCGCCCCGGCGGCCCCCTGGCCGGTCCGGTGCGGACGGGTCTGCCGCCGACCACGCTGGCGCTGAGCGCGAGCCCCGCGCCGGACGGCGACGGGGTGCGGCTCTGGTTCCGCAAGCCGTCCTCCGGCGACCTGCGCAGCGCCGACTTCTCGGGCGCGGGCCCGGTGTCCCCCGTCACCGAACTGCCCGGCACCGGCGTCGCGGGCTTCGGCCCGGTCAGCGGCGGCGACGGCCTCCTCGCCGTCCGGTCCCGGACGGGCTTCCTGGCGACGGCCCCGCACGGCCGGACGGCCGGGGCGCCGCCGTCGTGGACCCTGGAGAAGTTCCTCTTCGCCGGCGCTCCGGACGCGGGGACGGACGGGGTCGCGGCGATCGGCCTCGACGGCCGGCTGCACTGGACTCCCGCTCCGCGCTGACCCGTTCCGGGTGCACGGGGCCTTCCCGTGCGGGAGGGTGTCCCCCATGAACTGGACACTGGAAGTGGTCCCGGTACCCGTCACCGACATGGACAGGGCCAAGGAGTTCTACGGCGAGAGGTGCGGCTTCAAGATCGACCTCGACGACGAGGTCGCGCCCGGCATGCGGATCGTCCAGGCGACCCCGCCGGGCTCCCGCTGCTCGATCGCCATGCTTAGCGGCATGCCGCCGATGCCCGGCACGAAGGAGATGACCCCCGGCACCCTGCACGGCCTCCAGCTCTGCGTGACGGACATCGAGGCCGCGCGGGCGGAGCTGGTCGAGCGGGGCGTCGACGTCTCCCCGGTGATGCACGTCGGTGCGACGGGCTGGGAGGACGGCAAGGGCGACACCTGGAACTCGTTCATGACCTTCGAGGACCCGGACGGCAACGGCTGGGTCGTCCAGGAGGCCCCCTCGGAGCTGTCCGAGCGCTGACGGCGGCGCCGCGGCGCCGTCAGAGCGCCAGGTAGAAGTGGCGGAGCTTCTCGTCCTCCGCCACGCACCGCATCCCGGCGGCCTCCATCACCCGGTGCGAGGCCGGGTTGGTCAGGTCGGCGTCCCCCTTCACCCCGGCGGCGCCGGCCACCCGGGCCACCTCCAGGAGGGCCCGCAGCGCCTCGGAGGCGTAGCCGTTCCCGCGGACCTGCGGCAGCAGCCCGTATCCGACGGTCGCGACCCCGATCTCGTCCGGCGGTCCGTGGAAGCCGATGCCTCCGACGGTGACGCCGTCGAGCCGTATCTCGTACGTCCGGAACACGCCCGGGTCGCCGCGCTCGGCGAAGCCCCTCAGGAAACCGTCGGCCGAGCGGACGTCCCCGGCGCCGGGGTAGCCCTCCGCCCACCGGTCGTCGGGGCCGGGTTCCCGGCCGACGACGCGTTCGGCCCGGTCGACGGTCATGGGACGCAGCACGAGCCGCTCGGTGGCGACGTTCTCGATCTTCACTGCGGCAGTGTGGGGCGTACCCCGCCGCCCGGGCAACGGAATTCCCGCGCCCGCCGCCCGGCGCTACCCGCGTGCCGCCCAGCGCCGCAGCCGCGCGGTGGCGCCGCGCTTGCGGGAGCGCACCGAACCGATCTCCCCGGAGACCGCCGCGAGCGCCGTGACCGGCGTCCATCTGCGCCGTCCCCCGGGCGAGGTCCACCGCACGGCCGGGAGGTCCGTCACCCCGGTGACGGCCTCCCGCGGTATCACCCGCGTCCACACGTACCCGCGGACCACGAGCCGCCGCGCCTCGCAGCGGACGCCCGCGCGGTACCCGCGCACGGCGAGGACCCCGCACCCCGCGACCACCACCAGCGCCGCCGCCCGCTGCCACCCCGCTCCGGCCTCCGCGCCGTACCAGAGGGCGCCGAGCCCGACCGCGAGGCCGGGCACGGCGTTCGCCGCCCGGTTGACCGGCGCCGGCACGAGCTCCGTGCCGGGAGGACGTCGGGAACCGGCCATCTCGCCTACAGCACCGGCAGGTTCTTGCGGAGCTCGAAGGCCGTGACCTCGGAGCGGTACTCCTCCCACTCCTGCTTCTTGTTGCGGAGGAAGAAGTCGAAGACGTGCTCGCCGAGGGTCTCGGCGACCAGTTCGCTCTTCTCCATGAGGGCGATGGCCTCGCCGAGGTTCTGCGGGAGGGGCTCGATGCCCATCGCGCGGCGCTCGGAGTCGGAGAGGGCCCAGACGTCGTCGTCGGCGCCGGCGGGGAGCTCGTAGCCCTCCTCGATGCCCTTGAGGCCGGCGGCCAGGAGGACGGCGTAGGTGAGGTAGGGGTTGGCGCCGGAGTCGATGGAGCGGACCTCGACGCGGGAGGAGCCGGTCTTGCCGGGCTTGTACATGGGGACGCGGATGAGGGCGGAGCGGTTGTTGTGGCCCCAGCAGATGTACGAGGGGGCTTCGCCGCCGGAACCGGCCGTGCGGGAGGAGCCGCCCCAGATGCGCTTGTAGGAGTTGACCCACTGGTTGGTGACGGCGGAGATCTCGCCGGCGTGGCGCAGCAGGCCGGCGATGAAGGAGCGGCCGACCTTGGAGAGCTGGTACTCGGCGCCCGACTCGTAGAAGGCGTTCCGGTCGCCCTCGAAGAGGGAGAGGTGGGTGTGCATGCCCGAGCCGGGGTAGTCGGAGAACGGCTTCGGCATGAACGTGGCCTGCACGCCCTGTTCGAGCGCCACCTGCTTCATGACCAGGCGGAAGGTCATGATGTTGTCGGCGGTGGAGAGGGCGTCGGCGTAGCGGAGGTCGATCTCCTGCTGGCCGGGCGCGCCCTCGTGGTGGGAGAACTCCACCGAGATGCCCATCGATTCGAGCATGGTGATGGCCTGGCGGCGGAAGTCCATGCCGACGTTCTGCGGGGTGTGGTCGAAGTAGCCCGAGTTGTCGGCCGGGGTGGGCCGGGTGCCGTCGAGCGGCTTGTCCTTCAGGAGGAAGAACTCGATCTCGGGGTGGGTGTAGAAGGTGAAGCCGAGGTCGGAGGTCTTGGCCAGGGCCCGCTTGAGGACGTAGCGCGGGTCGGCGAAGGACGGCGAGCCGTCCGGCATGAGGATGTCGCAGAACATGCGGGCCGTGCCCGGGGCCTCGGCGCGCCACGGCAGGATCTGGAAGGTGCCCGGGTCCGGCTTGGCGATCATGTCCGATTCGTAGACGCGGGCGAAGCCCTCGATCGCGGAGCCGTCGAAGCCGATGCCCTCGTCGAAGGCCTGCTCAAGTTCCGCGGGGGCCACGGCCACCGACTTGAGGAAGCCGAGCACGTCGGTGAACCACAGACGTACGAAGCGGATGTCGCGCTCCTCGAGCGTACGGAGCACGAATTCCTGCTGCTTGTCCATTTCCACACCCATCCTCGCTGGTCAGGCCGCCTGCTCCCACCGCCTCGGGTACATCGGGGGGCACCTGAGCATCCCACCACATGGTTTCGCGCACGTTGCACACCCATAGTGCCTGCTCGGGTGTGACACAGGTAACGGGGAGCGGCCGATTCCGGGTGCCTGTTAGCCCGTCCGGCGCCTGCCCTCCGATCACCGGGTGGCACCCCGTTCGGCCCACGGGGGGCCCGCGCACACTACGATCTGCGCCCATGGGGGCCCCACGGCTCGTACGCCTGTCCGGAGACGCGCGTCCCATGGCACTGGCGAGTGCCGTGGCGACGCTCCTCGCCGCGCTCTTCCTCTGCCTGGGGACGGGCCCGGAACGCCAGGAGGCCCACCACGAGGGGGACACGTCCCTGCGGGCGGTGACCGTCGTGGGCGAGTACGTCTGCCCGTACGACCGCGGTGGCTGCTCCCTCTTCCCCTCCCTCTCCCCCGCGGTGCTCAGCGCGCCCCCGCTCGACCCGCCGCTGCACGCGGAGGGCGGGACCCCGCGGCTCGCGCCGCCGTCGGACGACGGCCTCGCGCGCCGCTCGGGCGCCCAGCCGCGCGCCCCGGACCTGCACGTCCTTCAAGTTCTCCGGACGTAGCGGCGGCGGGCTCCCGCCCCGCTGCGTCCACCCCCGAACTCCACCCCCACCCCTGAAGAAGGACGACACCACCATGGCCGCCAACCGCTCCGCCAACGCCGACCGCCGCGCCCGAATAGAGGAGATGCGCCGCGCCGAGCAGTCCCGTGAGCGCCGCAACCGCCTGATCACCATCGGCGTCTCCGGCATCGTCGTCCTGGGCCTCGTCGGCTTCGGCACCTTCGTGCTGATGAAGAAGTCCGACGAGCAGGACGCGAAGGACGCCGCCGCCAAGGCGCCCATCACGGCCGAGAAGTCCTGGGACGTGAAGAAGCTCGGCCGCAACCACGTCGAGACGGCCGTGAAGTACGACATGAAGCCGCCGGTCGGCGGCGACCACAACCCGGTCTGGATGAACTGCGACGGCGTGGTCTACAAGGAGAAGATCGCCGAGGTGAACGCCGTGCACTCGCTGGAGCACGGCGCCGTCTGGGTGACGTACAACAAGTCGGCCTCCCAGGCCGACGTGAAGCAGCTGGCCGACAAGGTCGGCAAGACGAAGTACACGCTGATGAGCCCCGTGGACGACCAGGCCGGGGCGATCATGCTGTCCGCCTGGGGCAAGCAGGTGACCGTGGACGGCGCCGACGACCCGCGGGTCGACGCGTTCTTCACGAAGTACGTGCAGGGTCCGCAGACCCCGGAGCCGGGCGCGGCCTGCACCGGCGGGATCGGCGCGGAGGGCCAGGGCGCCGGGGGGATGGGCCAGTGAGGCTCAACCGCACGCAGGGCGCCGCGGTCTCCGCCGTCGTCCTCGCGCTGCTCTTCGCCGGCGGGGCGGTGACCGTCGCCTCCGCCGACCGCGAGGAGGCCCCCCGCACCCCCGCCTCCGCCTCGGCGGACGCCGGCTTCGCTCGGGACATGTCCGTCCACCACCAGCAGGCCGTCGAGATGTCGTTCATCGTCCGGGACCGGACGAAGGACGAGGAGGTCCGCAGGCTGGCGTACGACATCGCCAACACGCAGGCCAACCAGCGGGGCATGATGCTCGGCTGGCTGGACATGTGGGGCCTGCCCAAGGTCGAGTCCGGCGTCGAGCCGATGACCTGGATGGGCATGGGCGGGTCCGGCGACACCGGTCCGCTGGACGGGGCGCTGATGCCCGGCATGGCGACCAACGCCCAGCTGGACGAGTTGCGCAAGGCCAGTGGCCGGGAGGCCGAGGTCCTGTACCTGAAGCTCATGACCGAGCACCACAGGGGCGGGGTCCACATGGCCGAGGGCTGCGTGCAGAAGTGCACCGTGGACATCGAGCGCGGGCTCGCGCAGGGCATGGTCGACGCCCAGAAGTCCGAGATGGCGCTGATGGCCGACATGCTGAGGAAGCGCGGGGCCTGACCCCGGTCCGGGACCGGCCCCGGACGGTTCCACGGCCTTCGCGGCCCCTCACGGCCCCCGTGACCCCCTGTGGTCGCGGGGGCCGTGGCACGGGTGCCCCCGCGGGCCGTGGGGCCCGGCCCGGAGCCGACGAGTCGCGCGGGGCGGGCCGCGCGCCGACAATGATGGGGCTCGGGGAGTTCGTACGACGACGTTCGACGAAAGGTACGCACCCCATGACCACGGCGAAGGACATCATGCACACCGGGGCCCGGTGGATCCCGGAACACGAGACGCTCGACCGGGCGGCGCAGCTGATGCGGGACCTGAACGTGGGCGCGCTGCCCGTCGCCGACGCGAACGAACGGCTCTGCGGCATCGTCACGGACCGCGACATCGTGATCCGCTGCGTGGCCATGGGCCACGATCCGTCGAAGATCACCTGTGGTGAGATCACCCAGGGCACGCCCCGCTGGATCGAGTCCGGTGCGGACGTGGGTGCCGTCCTGGAGGAGATGCAGAGCCACCAGATCCGGCGCCTGCCCGTCATCGAGGACAAGCGGCTCGTCGGCATGATCAGCGAGGCCGACCTGGCCCAGCACCTGTCGGACGAGGAACTGAAGGCGTTCTGCGCGAGCGTCTACGCCGGTTCCTGACGCTTTCCCAGGACCGCCCGGGCCACCGCGTCCGGGCGGTCCCGCATGACCAGATGGCCCGAGGGTTCGACCGCCTCGTAGCGGGCGCCGAGCCGTCGGGCCAGTGCGCGCTGGCGGCGCTCCCAGCGGGCGGAGCCGTCGGGGGCGGCGAGCACCGTGACGGGGAGGCCGGGGTCCAGCGGCCGGCTCTCCCTGAGGGCGAGGAGCCCGGCGGCGACGGCGCCGTAGTGGGCGTTCTCCAGGAGGGTGCCGCGCAGGACGCGCGAGGTGCCGTAGACGCGGCGGATCAGCGCGGTGGGCGTCGGGTCGTGCCGGACGGCCAGCCGGCGGACGGCCGGGCCGAGCGCGGCCGGGAGCCCGGCGGCGCAGAGGACGGCTCCGAGGGCGCGGGATCCGGCGGTCGTCCGCGAGGGGCGGGGACGCTCCTCCACCGAGGGGTCGACGAGGACGAGGCGGGTCGTGCGGTCCGGGTGGAGCCGGGCGAAGGCCTCCGCGTGGAACCCGGCGATGGAGTGCCCGACGACGGTGGCGGGGCCCGGGTGGCCGAGCCCGTCGAGCACCGCCGCGATCCGGTGCGCCTCGCCCGCCGCCGTCGGCGGTGCCTGCGCGGGGGCGGAGAGGCCGTGGCCGGGGCGGTCGAAGCGGACGACCGTGCGGTGCGGGGTGAGGAGCGGGACGACCGGGTCCCAGTCGAACCAGCTCAGGCCGAGGCCGGCGGACAGCACGCACACGGGCCCGGAGCCCTCGGCGACGACGTGGTGGGCCACTCCCCCGATCCGCACGAACGTCATCGCTCCTCCCGGGCCAGGGAGTACGCGAGGACGGCGAGCCAGACCGCCACCAGGAGGACCTGGAGCCGCTGGCCCGCGCCGAGCGACCAGACGCCCCTGCCGGCCTCGAAGGCGGCGACGGCGGCGAGCGTCCACGCGGTGGCGGCCAGCTCCAGGACGACGAGGGCGGGGCCGGTACGGGCCAGCGCCCGCCAGTGGCCGTAGCGGCGGGCGGCCGCGGTCAGGGCGACCATCGCGGCGAGCGCGCCGGTCATGGCGAGGCTCGAACTGACCGCATGGGCCGTATGGGTGGCGGGTACGAGACCGGCGGTCTCCCGGGCCGCGCACTCCGGGTCGGCGGTGGGGGTGCAGCTGAGCGGCAGCCGCGAGTCGGCGACGGTGGCGGCCCCGAACACGGCGAGCGCGATCCAGCCGCCCAGGGCCCACCGCTCGCGCGGCGGGTGCCCGCGCCGCACCGCCGCGGCGAGGCCGGTCGCCGCGCCCGCCAGGACGAGGAGGCCCGCGGTCAGGTCGGTGGCGCGGAAGAGGCCGCCGAGGGGCTGGTCGGCGGCGGCGAGTTCGGAGACGTACGTGCGGACCGGGTCGAGCCCGGTCCGCACGAGGACTTCGAGGACCCAGGCGGTGTACGCGAGCGCGCCGAGGGCCAGCAGGACGGCGGCCGCGCGCGTGGCACTCCGGGGCATGGTCGGTCGAACGCTAGGGCGTGGCGGAAGGTTCCCGGTGGTCGGGGTGGATCCATTCGGGTTTGCGGTACTTGAGGAGCGCCCCGGGGATCAGCAGGCCGAGGACGAGCAGGCCGCCGCCGACGATCAGCAGGTAGCGCCAGAGCGGCTGGTCGCCGAACTGGTCGGGCGGGACGAAGCCGATGACGAGCGCGGCGACCGAGGCGACGAAGCCGATGCCGGCGACCCACCCGACCGCGGGGACGCGGAAGCCCCGTTCGACCTCCGGCTGGGTCCTGCGGAGCTTGACGACGGCCGCGAACATCAGCAGGTAGGCGATGAGGTAGATCTGCACGGTGATGACGGAGAACATCCAGTACGCGCTGGAGACGTTGTCGCTGAAGGCGTAGAGGACGCCGATGAGGGTGGTGACGACGCCCTGCGCGACCATGATGTTCATGGGCGCGCCGCCCTTGTTGAACTTCTGGAACGCGGGCGGCAGGTAGCCCTCCTGCCGGGAGAGCAGGACGAGGCCCTTGGCGGGTCCGGAGAGCCAGGTGAGCATGCCGCCGAGCGCGGCGCAGACCAGCATGAGGCCGACGACCTTGGTCATCCAGCCGATGGAGAAGTGGTCGAAGAAGGCCTGGAAGGCCTGCATCAGACCGGCGGTGAGGCTGAGTTGCTCCGCCGGCATGACCCAGGCGATGGCCAGGGCCGGAAGGATGAAGATCAGCAGGACGAGGCCGGTCGCCAGGAACATCGACTTCGGGTACTCGCGCTTGGGTTCGCGCAGCGAGGAGACGTGCACGCCGTTCATCTCCATGCCCGCGTAGGACAGGAAGTTGTTGACGATGAGGACCAGGCTGGCGAGGCCGGTCCACGGCGGCAGCCAGTGGTCGGCGCTCATGGGCTGCGCGGAGGGGTTGCCCTGGCCGAGGAAGACGAGGCCGAGGACGACCAGGAGCACGCCGGGGATGAGGGTGCCGATGATCAGCCCGAAGGACGAGAGGCCGGCGATGGCCCTCGTGCCGCGCGAGGAGACCCAGACGCCGGTCCAGTAGACGACGACGATGACGATCGCGACGTACAGCCCGTTCTCGGCGAGCGAGGGGTCGATGACGTACGCGAAGGTCGAGGCGACGTACGCGAGGAGGCTCGGGTAGTACGCGATGGTCATGGCGAACTGGCACCAGACCGCCAGGAAGCCGAGCGGCTTGCCGAGCGCCTCGCTGACCCACCGGTAGATGCCGCCGCTCCAGCCCGAGGCGAGCTCGGCGCCGACGAGGGCGGTGGGCAGCAGGAAGACGAGGGCGGGGAGCAGGTAGAGGAAGATCGCGGCGAGTCCGTAGATGGCCATGGACGGCGAGGGCCGCAGGCTCGCGACGGACGCGGTGGTCATGAAGGCGAGGGTCAGCCAGGAGATGAACTGGCGCTTCGTGCCGTCGTCCTGGACGACGCTGCCGTCCGTCACGGTGGCCGGTGCCGACTCCGCCGGCTCGTCAGTGGTCGTCATGGGCCCATGATCAGCGGGGCGGGGCGGCCCCGCACGTCGGCGCGGGGCGGGACCGCCGGTGCGCGCCGCGGGAGGTGACGGACGGGTGCCGATTCCCCCGCCGACCGGAAAGCCGCTGGCCAGAGCCCGTTCGCCGGTCTAACGTCGACGCTTCGGATACCTCGGAGGACCTCGCATGACCACGCCCGCAGACACGCCCGACTCACCGCCCTGGGCCCCGCCCGGGCCGCGCCCGCCCGCCGGGCCGGAGGCGCCCCGCGCGGAGGTGCCCGACTCGGAGGTGCCCGGCTCGGAGGCGACCCCTGCCGGGGAGAGCCGCGCGGAGGCGGCGCCGGCCGTGACGGCCCACGGGGCGGGGGTGCCGCAGGGGCCCGAGGCGGCCGTCGGGTCGGGGATGCCGCCCGGGCCCGCGATGGCGTATCCGGCGCAGGCACAGGCGCCGGCCCCGTTCCCGGGTTCGCCCTACGGGCCGGGGGTGCCGCAGGGGCCGGGTGTGCCGGGGGTGGGTCCGTACGGCGTGCCGGCCGCGCGGACCGGGCTCGGGGTGGGGGCGCTCGTCATCGGTGTCGTGGGGCTGCTGTTCGGGATCGTGCCGTTCCTGTTCTGGCTCGGCGGGTTCATGGGCGTCCTGGCGCTGGTCCTGGGCATCGTCGGTTACGGCCGGGCGAACCGGGGCGAGGCGACCGACCGGGGGCAGGCGGTCGCGGGCATCGTGCTCGGCGCGGTGACGATCGTCGTGGCGGCGGCCTGGCTGGTGGTGCTGATCGTGGCGGCGCAGGCCGTGGAGCGCATCGACGAGCGGGTGCGCGAGAAGGAGGGCGCGTCCGCCGAGCCGTTCGCGCCGGACGGCACGGCGCGGCCCGAGCCCTCGCCCGAGCCGACGGAGACGGAGACGACTCCGTCGACGCTCGCGTTCGGCCGGACCCACACCTACGAGGACGGAGTGAAGGTCACCGTCTCCGTGCCGAAGCCGTACCGGCCCGACGGGTTCGCCGCCGGGTACGAGAAGGGCGACACCGCGCTCCGGGTGACGATCACGATCGTCAACGGCAGCGACGAGGCCCTCGACGTGACCACCGCGCTGCCGGACGCGCGCGACGCGGAGGGCGCGCGGGCGAGCACGATCTTCGACGGCAGCAGGGCGACCGAGATGTTCCGGGGCACGGTCCTCCCGGGCAAGCAGGTCAAGGCCGGGTACGCGTTCGCGCTGCCGGCGGACGCGGACGGCGAGCTGCAGATCGAGCTGGCGCCGAAGCTCCTCGCGTACGAGCCGGTGATCTGGACCGGTCCGGTGAAGTAGGCGCGGACCGAGCCGGATCACAGGACATAGCGTCGGTCTGACGATTACACTGGGCGGGTGCCTCAACTACGCCTCGCCCTGAATCAGATCGACTCGACCGTCGGAGACATCGCCGGGAACGCCGAGGCGATCGTGCACTGGACCCGGCACGCCGCCGGACAGGGCGCGCATCTCGTCGCGTTCCCCGAGATGGCGCTGACCGGATACCCCGTCGAGGACCTCGCCCTGCGCGGCTCCTTCGTCGAGGCGTCCCGGGAGGCCCTGCGCGGGCTCGCCCGGCGCCTCTCCGACGAGGGCTTCGGGGAGCTGCCGGTCGTCGTCGGCTACCTCGACCGCTCCGAGCGGGCCGAGCCGAGGCTCGGCCGCCCGGCCGGGTCGCCGGAGAACGCCGCCGCCGTGCTGTACCGCGGCGAGGTGGTGCTGCGTTTCGCCAAGCACCACCTCCCCAACTACGGCGTCTTCGACGAGTACCGCTACTTCGTGCCGGGCGACACCCTGCCGGTCGTCCGCGTGCACGGTGTCGACGTGGCCCTGGCGATCTGCGAGGACCTCTGGCAGGAGGGCGGCCGGGTGCCGGCGGCGCGCTCCGCGCGGGCCGGGCTGCTGCTGTCGGTGAACGCCTCGCCGTACGAGCGGAACAAGGACGACACGCGGCTCGAACTGGTCCGCAAGCGGGCCAGGGAGGCCGGGTGCGTGACCGCGTACCTGGCGATGACGGGCGGTCAGGACGAGCTGGTGTTCGACGGCGACTCGATCGTCGTGGACGCGGAGGGCGAGGTGATCGCGCGGGCCCCGCAGTTCGTCGAGGGCAGCGTCGTCCTCGACCTGGAGCTGCCGGCGGCCGAGGCCGACGCGCCCGAGGGCCCGGTCGACGACGGGCTGCGGATCGACCGGGTGGTGCTCTCCGACAAGCCGCTGCCCGCGTACGAGCCGGAGTTGACGGGCGGGTACGCGCACCGGCTCGACGACGACGAGGAGGTGTACTCGGCGCTGGTCATCGGGGTCCGCGCGTACGCCGCGAAGAACGGTTTCCGTTCGGTCCTGATCGGCCTGTCGGGCGGCATCGACTCGGCGCTCGTCGCCTCCATCGCCTGCGACGCGCTCGGCGCGGAGAACGTGTACGGCGTGTCGATGCCCTCGAAGTACTCCTCCGACCACTCGCGCGGCGACGCGGCCGAGCTGGCGCGCCGGACCGGGCTCAACTACCGCACCGTACCCATCGAGCCGATGTTCGACGCCTACATGGGGTCGCTGGGTCTCACCGGCCTCGCGGAGGAGAACCTCCAGTCCCGGCTGCGCGGCACGACCCTGATGGCGCTCTCCAACCAGGAGGGCCACATCGTCCTCGCGCCGGGCAACAAGTCCGAGCTGGCGGTGGGCTACTCGACGCTGTACGGCGACTCCGTCGGCGCGTTCGGGCCCATCAAGGACGTCTACAAGTCGGACGTCTTCCGGCTGGCGCGCTGGCGCAACCGGGCGGCGGAGGACCGCGGCCAGACCCCGCCGATCCCGGAGAGCTCGATCACCAAGCCGCCCAGCGCCGAACTGCGCCCCGGCCAGGTCGACACGGACTCGCTGCCGGACTACGAGGTCCTGGACGCGGTCCTCGCCCTGTACGTCGACCAGGACCTGGGCCGGGACGCGATCGTGGCCGCCGGGTTCGACGAGGAGCTGGTGACGCGGACGCTGCGGATGGTGGACACGGCGGAGTACAAGCGGCGCCAGTACCCGCCGGGCACCAAGATCTCGGCGAAGGGCTTCGGCAAGGACCGCCGGCTGCCGATCACGAACCGCTGGCGGGAGACGCCGGCGTCCGGCTGACCGCCGCGCCCTGCCGGAGGGTCAGAGCTTCACGCGGGCGGCGATCGGAAGGTGGTCGCTGTTCGTCTCCGGCAGGGCCCAGGAGGACATCGGCTCCACCCCCTTCACCATGATCTGGTCGATCCTGGCCATCGGGAAGGACGCCGGCCAGCTGAAGCCGAAGCCGTCGCCGGCCGCGCCCTGGGTGGAGCGCAGCTGCGAGGTGACGGCGTTGAGCGCGCGGTCGTTCATGGTGCCGTTGAGGTCGCCGAGGAGGACGATCCGCTCGTGCCGGTCGCGGGAGATGGCCTCGCCGAGCGCGTTGGCGCTGGTGTCGCGCTGGTTGGCGGTGAAGCCGGCGTTCAGCTTGACCCGCACGGACGGCAGGTGGGCGACGTACACGGCGACGTCGCCCTTGGGGGTCACGACGGTGGCCCGCATGGCGCGGGTCCACCCCATCCGGATGTCGACGGGCTGCGCGGCGCGCAGCGGCAGCTTGCTCCAGAGCCCGACGGTGCCCTGGACGGAGTGGTACGGGTACGCCTCCGCGAGGCCCCGCTCGTACGTCGGGACCATGTCGCCCTTGAGCTCCTCCAGGGCCAGTACGTCGGCGCCCGAGCCGGCGAGCTCGCGGGCGGTGCCCTCGGGGTCCGGGTTGTCGGCGTTCACGTTGTGGGTGGCGACGGTCAGGTCGCCGCCGGAGGCCGACTTGTCGGCGACGAGGCCGCCGAAGAGGTTCAGCCACACCACCGCGGGGAGCAGCAGGGCGATCAGGGCGGTGGCGGAGCGGCGCACGAGGGCGAGGACGAGCAGCAGCGGCAGGAAGAGGCCGAGCCAGGGCAGGAAGGTCTCGGTGAGGCTGCCGAGGTTGCCGATCCTGTTGGGGATGTCGGAGTGGAACACCATCAGGAGCGTGAGCGCCACCGCCGCGAGGGCGAGCACGATGCCGCGGCGCCAGATCCCCGGGTCGCGGCGGACCCGGTCGAGGGCGGCCCCCAGACGGGACCCGGAGCGCCCGTTCCCGGCGCCGCCGTGTTCGGTCTCCGTCATGTCCACCCGCGCCATCGCACTGTCCTCACTGCTGCCTTGCCGTCTTGCGTGACCCGGTGTCGACACTAGGCGATCCCGGGTCCGTCGTACTCCCCCAGGGACGACAGAGCCGCGTGGCGGGTTCCTGCAGGTGGCGCGGGCGCCGCCCCTGTGACAGAACGCGCACATTCGTACGGCTCGGCGGCTTCGCACGGCTCGGCACGTTCGTACCGCGGCGGCGGCTTCGTGCCGGGTCGGCGGCTTCGTACCGCTTCGGGTCAGGCGCGGGGGCGCAGGCCCTCCATGACGGCGTCGACGACCCGTTCGGCGAGGCCGGGCTCCAGGGTGGCGCCGGGGCGGATGACGGTACGCAGCAGCAGGGGGCCGGTGAGGAGGTCGTTGACGAACTCGACGTCGAGGTCCGCGCGGATCTCCCCCCGCTCCATGCCGCGCCGCACGGCGTCGAGGCCGATCCGGCGGCGGGGTTCGATCACGGTGTGGTGGTACGCGTCCCACAGCTTGGGGTAGCCCTGCATCTGCGAGAACACGTGGTGCAGCACGGCGGAGCTGCGCTTGGCGAGGCCGCGCTGCCGCAGCGACTCCAGGAGCGCGACGAGGTCGTCCCGCACCGAGGTGCCGGGCAGCACCGGGTCCGGGGGCTCCACGGAGCGGACCAGGTCGACGAAGAGCTCCTCCTTGCCCGCCCAGCGGCGGTAGATCGTGGCCTTGCCGACGCCGGCGGTGCGGGCGATCCGCTCGACGGACAGGTCGGCGAGCGGAACGCCCTCGTCGAGCAGCCCGGCCGCCGCGTCGAAGATCGCCTGCTCCACCGCCTCGCTCCGCGGCCGCCCCCGCCGGGCGGGGGCGGGCTCGCGCCCGGCCTCGGAGGCGGCGTGCGCGGCCGGCGTCCCGGAGCCGTCCGCGGCTCCGGCCGGGGAGCCCGCTGGCGTCTCGGGGCCCGCCCCGGCCGGGGAGCCCGCGGGCGGGCGCCCGTCGTCGTGGGGGTCGGGGGCCCCGCCGTCCTGCAGCGACACGTGCGCTCCGCCTCTCGTCCGGTCGGTGGCCGGGTGGTTCACCGTCGGGCCGATTCTCCCGCCTCGCCGCCGGGCGCGGGCATCGAGGCCCGCCGGGTGTCGTCGGGGGTTCCGGCGCCGGGGGCCGTGCCGGGGCCCGTCGGCGTGCGGCCCGGGAGGAAGGCGGCGACGACGACGGCGCCGGCCAGGGCGATGACGGCCGAGGCGACGGCGGTGACGTGCATGGCGCCGAGGAAGGCGTCGTACGCGGGGGCGACCAGGTCCCGGCCCGCGGGGCCGAGCTTCTCCGCGACGGCGAGCGTGGCCTCGACGGACTCGCCCGCCGTGTCGCGCAGGGCGGCCGGGACGCCGCCGAGGTGCCCCTCGATCTCGCCGCGGTAGGTGGAGGAGAGCACCGAGCCGAGGACGGCCACGCCGAGGGCGCCGCCGACCTGCCGGAAGGTGTTGTTGATCGCCGAGCCGGAGCCCGCCTTCTCGCGGGGCAGCGCCTGCATGATCGAGACGGTGACCGGCGGCATGATGTGGGCCATGCCCGCGCCCTGGAGGAAGAACACGACCTCCAGGACCCAGACCGGGGTCGTGGCGTCGAAGAGGGCGAAGGCGGCGAGGCCGAGGGCGACCAGCAGCATGCCGCCGGTGCACACCGCCTTGGCGCCGAAGCGCTCGACGACGAGCCGGGCCCGGGGCGCGAACACCATCTGCGCGACGGCGAGCGGCAGGATGAGCAGCCCGGACTGCAGCGCGCTGTAGCCGCGGACGCTCTGCAGGTAGAAGGCGGAGAAGAAGGTCACGCCCATGAGGGCGAAGAAGACGAGCGCGATGGCGGCGACGGCCGCGGAGAACGCCGGCTTCCTGAAGTGGGTCATGTCGATGGCCGGGTGGTCGCTGCGCTTCTCGTGGAGCACGAAGCCGGCGAGGACCGCGAGGCCGCCGAGGACCGGGGCGAGGACGGTGGCGTCGGTGAAGTCGGCGAGTTCGCCGCCGTGGATGATCCCGTACACGAGGAGGACGAGTCCGACGACGGACAGCAGCACGCCGGGCACGTCGACGCGGCCGGGGTTCGGGTCCCGGGAGTCGGGCACGAGCCAGAGCATGAGGGCGAGGGCCAGCAGGACGACGGGCACGTTGACGAGGAAGATCGATCCCCACCAGAAGTGTTCGAGGAGGATGCCGCCGGTGATCGGGCCGATCGCGATGGCGAGGCCGACGCTGCCGGCCCAGATGCCGATGGCCTTGGGCTGCTCGTCGCGCTCGAAGACGTTCATGAGGACGGCGAGGGTGGCCGGCATGACGAACGCGGCGCCGAGGCCCATCACGGCCCGGTAGGCGATGAGCTCGCCCGGGGAGCCGGAGAAGGCGGCGAGGGCGGAGCCGATGCCGAAGACGGTGATGCCGAAGAGCAGCACCTTCTTGCGGCCGATGCGGTCGCCGAGGAGGCCGGAGGTGAAGAGGAGTCCGGCGAAGACCAGCGTGTAGGAGTTGATCGACCACTCCAGCTCGCTCTGGGTGGCGCCGATGCCGGTGGGCGCGGGGGCGGCGATCGTCTTGACCGCCACGTTCAGGATCGAGTTGTCGAGGACGACGATGAGCAGGCTCAGCATGAGGACGCCGAGGACGGCCCAGCGGCGCCGGTGGACGGCCTCGGGGACGCGGGGCGTGGCGGAGGCGGGGGACTGCGGTGACATGCTCACCACCCTAGGCCTAATTTCGATACGAGACCGTCTCGTATCGAAAATCTGACCGAGGCTTTACGTTGCCGCGGTGTGAACAGCGCCACGCGCGCCCACTTCCCCGCCCGCCCGGCGAAGTGCCACCATGGATGTGGTCCGGGGACGCCGTGAGGGCGCCTCGAGATGACACAACAAGGAGCCGTTCACCATGACGCTTCAGGCTGCCCCGAAGACGTCCGCCGACAGCAGCAAGGCGCTGTACGGAGGCAAGGGCACTCGCCGCATCACCGTCCACGACATCGCCGCCGCCAAGGTCCGCGGCGAGAGGTGGCCCATGCTCACCGCCTACGACGCGATGACCGCCTCCGTCTTCGACGAGGCCGGCATCCCGGTGATCCTCGTCGGCGACTCGATGGGCAACTGTCACCTCGGCTACGACACCACCGTGCCCGTCACGATGGACGAGATGACGATCCTGTCCGCCGCCGTCGTCCGGGGCACCCGGCGCGCCCTCGTCGTCGGCGACCTCCCCTTCGGCTCGTACCAGGAAGGGCCCGTCCAGGCCCTGCGCAGCGCCACCCGGCTGATCAAGGACGCGGGCGTCCACGCGGTCAAGCTGGAGGGCGGCGAGCGCTCGCTGCCCCAGACCGAGCTGCTCGTCCAGGCCGGCATCCCCGTCATGTCCCACCTGGGCCTCACCCCGCAGTCCGTGAACACCATGGGCTACCGGGTGCAGGGCCGCAGCGACGAGGCCGCCCACCGGCTGCTCAGCGACGCCAAGGCGGCGCAGGACGCGGGCGCGTTCGCGGTCGTCCTGGAGCTCGTACCGGCCGAACTGGCCGCCGAGGTCACCCGCTCGCTGCACATCCCGACCATCGGGATCGGCGCCGGCTCCGGCACCGACGCCCAGGTCCTCGTCTGGACCGACATGGCCGGCCTGACCGGCGGCAAGGTCCCGCGCTTCACCAAGCAGTACGCGAACCTCCGCGAGACGCTCGGCGACGCCGCCCGCGCCTTCGCCGAGGACGTCTCCGGCGGGGCGTTCCCCGCCGAGGAGCACACGTTCCACTAGTCCGCCCCCGGACCGTCCGGTCCGTGACGGCACAGGACCGGACGTACCGGTACGAGCCACTGCGGCACCACCTACAGCCCGCCGACATCCCCCATCGGCGGGCTGTAGGCCTTCTGTAGGAGGATTGTCGGTGGCGCCTGGTCTAGTAACGACCATGACGCGATCACACATCAACGCCGTCGAGGTCCGGGGCCTCGTGAAGCACTTCGGCGAGACGAAGGCCCTCGACGGGGTCGACCTCGACGTACGGGAGGGTACGGTCCTCGGAGTCCTCGGCCCCAACGGCGCCGGGAAGACCACCCTCGTCCGCTGTCTGTCCACCCTCCTCGCCCCGGACGCCGGGACCGCCACCGTCGCCGGCTTCGACGTGGTGAAGCAGCCCCGCCAGCTCCGTCGCACCATCGGCCTCACCGGCCAGTACGCCTCGGTCGACGAGAAGCTGTCCGGCTTCGAGAACCTCTACATGATCGGGCGCCTGCTCGACCTCTCCCGCAAGGACGCCCGGAGCCGCGCCGACGAGCTCCTGGAGCGCTTCTCCCTCACCGAGGCCGCCAAGCGGGCCGCCATGACCTACTCCGGCGGCATGCGCCGCCGGCTCGACCTCGCCGCCTCGATGATCGGCAAGCCCGCCGTCCTCTACCTGGACGAGCCGACGACCGGTCTCGACCCCCGCACCCGCAACGAGGTCTGGGACGAGGTCCAGCGGATGGTCTCCGAAGGCGTCACCGTCCTCCTCACCACCCAGTACATGGAGGAGGCGGAGCAGCTCGCCAACGAGCTGACCGTCATCGACCGCGGCCGGGTCATCGCCAAGGGCAAGGTCGACGAACTGAAGGCCAAGGTCGGCGGCCGCACCCTGAAGATCCGCGCCGTGGACCCCGCCGAACTGCCGGCCATGGCGTCCGCGCTGCGCGAGACCGGCCTCGACGGCGTCGCCGGCTCGACCGTCGTGCCGGACGAGGACGCGCTGTACGTGCCGATCCTCACCGACCAGCAGCTGACCGCCGTCGTGGGCCTGCTCGGCGCGCGCGGCTTCGGCATCGCCCACATCGGCACCCATCTGCCCAGCCTGGACGAGGTGTTCCTCGCGATCACCGGCCAGAAGACCGTGTCCGACGCGCTTCCCGAGGAGGTCGCCGCATGAGCGCCACCACCACGACCACCGAGCTGTCCAAGTCCCCCGTCGGCACCCCCGAGACCGGCCCGTCGCCGGTGCGCGCGGCCGGCGGCGAGGGCCGGATCGGCCTGCGGGCCAACATCCGCCACATCGGCGCGCTGGCCCGCCGCAACGCCCTCCAGATCAAGCAGGACCCGGAGTCGATGTTCGACGCCGTCCTGATGCCGATCATCTTCATCCTGCTGTTCGTGTACGTCTTCGGCGGCGCCATCGCCGGCAAGGGCAACAACGACGCGTACGTGAACTACGTGACCCCCGGCCTGATGGCGATGATGGGCATGAACATCGCCATGGGTGTCGGCGTCGGCATCAACGACGACTTCAAGAAGGGGGTGATGGACCGGTTCCGGACGATGCCGATCGCCCGCTCCTCCGTCCTCATCGCCAAGATCGTCGTCGAGGTCGGCCGGATGATGATCGCCACCGCGATCCTCCTCGGCACGGGCTTCCTCCTGGGCCTGGACATCAAGACCTCGTTCGTCGAGCTGCTCGCCGCCATCGGCCTGTCCGTGGTGTTCGGCGCCTCGCTGATGTGGATCTTCATCCTGCTCGGCCTGACCATGAAGACGGCCCAGGCCGTCCAGGGCATGGCCATGCTCGTCCTGATGCCGCTCCAGTTCGGCTCCTCGATCTTCGCCCCGCCGACCTCGATGCCCGGCTGGCTGGAGACCTTCACCGACTACAACCCGCTGTCGAACCTCGCGGACGCGGCGCGCGGCCTCATGAACGGTGGTCCGATCGCCCACTCCGTGTGGATGACCCTCGGCTGGGCCCTGGCGATCACGGTCGTCACGGCGCCGCTGGCGGTCTCCAAGTTCCGCAAGAAGACCTGACACCGGAGCGGGGGCTCAGGACTCGGCGCGCTCTCTGATCGCGTCGGCGGCGCGACCGAGCACGGCGGCGGCCTCTTCCAGTGAGAGGCCGTCGCCTTCGGCGTGCGCCACGGCGAACTCGTCCTCGCCGATCACGGACCTGGCCAGCTCCGTCGCCCGGTCCAGGTTCTCCCGCTCCAGCGGCGGCGGCCGGTGCTCCGCGGGCAGCAGGCCGTCCCGGGCGCCCAGCAGCACCGCCCCGGCCCGCGCCGCCTCCGGATCGCCCGGCCCGGCCAGCGCCCAGGCGGCGCTGACCAGATGGACCGCCGGCATCTGCGGGGCGACCATCATCGACAGCGACCCCAGGGACCGCTCGTACGCCTCCACGGAGAGGTCGAGCGCCGACGCGTACCGCTCGTCGAGGTTCTCCAGCCAGCCCAGGATGCCGAGCGTGAAGCCCTCGAAGATGGAGAGGGTCGTGGAGTCGAACTCGCTCCGCAGCAACTGGAGATGCTCCCGGGCCTCGGCGATCCGGCCGGAGCGTCCGAGCGCCAGGGCGAGGAACACCCGGGCACCGAGCACGGGTTCGTGCCCCCGCCCGTACCCGCCGTCCACGATCTCCCGCAGGATCGCCTCGCCCTCGTCGGGCCGTCCCGTCTCCACGAGCATGTCCGCGTACCTGGCCCGCAGCAGGGCCATCTGCGACTGGGCGCCGATCCGCTCCGCGTAGCCGATCGCGGCGGCGAAGTCCTCCGCCGCGCCGTGGAATTCGAGCCGTCGCTCACGGGACTCGGCACGGGAGGAGAGCGCCTCGGCCGCGCCCCAGGCGTCGCCGAGGCGGACGAAGATCTCCAGGCTCTCGTCGGCGTCCGCGCCCGCCCTGTCGGCCCAGTCGGACCGGTTGGCGAACATGTTGGCGCGCAGCTGGAGCGCGTTGGCCAGCTCCCAGTCGTAGCCGTGGCGGCGGCAGGCCTCGACGGTCGCGTCGAGGAGCTCACGCAGCTTGCCCGCCTCGCCGATGAGCAGGACCGCGAAGACGGCGAACGAACCGGGCAGCCGGCAGGTCTGCGGCAGGCCCGGCTCGTAGACCGCGGTCATCTCGCGCAGCCGCCGCACCCCCTCGGGGGTCGTCCAGCGCCCGGTCTCGTGGTCCATGTTCAGGAGCTCCACCAGCCGCACCCCCCGCCGGGCCTCCCAGCGCTGCTCCTCGGAGAGCGGCGGCGGCAGGGCCGTGCACGGCTCGTGCAGGGCCGCGACGGGGGCCGCGGGCGCCGCGAACGGGTCGGGCCCCAGGGCGGCGGCCGTCCGCGCCCAGTGCAGCGCGTCGACGCGCAGGTCGCGCATCTGCCAGTACCAGAGCAACGAGTGGACGAGGACGAGCGCCTCGTCCTCGTCGCGGGCGGCGACGGCCCGGCGCAGCGCCGTGCGGAGGTTGCCGTACTCGGCCCCGAAACGGGCGATGGCCTCCACCTGTCCCGCCCCCCGCAGCTCGGGGTCGGTCCGCCGGGCCAGCTCCCGGTAGTACGTCAGGTGGCGGCGCTCGACGGCCGCCCGCTCCGCCGCCTCGTCCAGGCGCTCCGCCGCGTACTCGGCGACGGTCTCCAGGAGCCGGTAGCGCATGCCGGTCTCGGCGGGCGCGGAGACGACGAGGGACTTGTCGACGAGGGAGCCGAGCACGTCGAGGACGTCGGCGGGGGCGAGGGCGAGGGCGTCGTCGGGGATTCCGGCGGGAGCGGGGATGCCGGCGGGAGCGGGGGCGTCGGCGGGGATTCCGGCGGGAGCCGGGGCGTCGACGGAAGCCGGGGCGTCGGCCTCGGTGCCTCCGCAGACCGCTTCCGCCGCCTCCAGGTCGCTGCCGCCGGTGAACACCGACAGGCGGCGCAGGACGGCCCGTTCGGGGGCGTCCAGGAGGTCCCAGGACCAGTCGACGACCGCGCGGAGGGTCTGCTGGCGGGGCAGGACGGTCCGGGCGCCCGAGGTCAGCAGCCGGAACCGGTCGTCGAGCCGGTCCGCGATCTGACGCAGGGCCAGCATCCGCAGCCGGGCCGCGGCGAGCTCGATCGCCAGCGGGAGCCCGTCCAGGCGCCGGACGATCTCGGCCGCCGCCTCCGGGTCCTCCTCGGTCCGGAAGCCGGGGCGGACCGCGGCGCCCCGCTCCCCGAACAGCCGCAGCGCGGTCTCCGCCGGCAGCGGCCCGAGCGGGCGCAGCACCTCCCCCGGCACGCCCAGCGGTTCCCGGCTCGTCGCGAGGACCCGGAGTCCGGGGCAGCGGGCGAGCAGGGTCTCGGCCAGCTCGGCTGCGGCGGCCACCACGTGCTCGCAGTTGTCGAGGAGCAGCAGCATCCGGCGTCCCGCGCAGTGCTCGACGAGCCGGGTGAACGGGTCGTCCCCCGCCCGCAGTTCCTCGGCGCCGGCGCCGCGCAGCACGGTCTCACGGGCCCCGACGGCGGCGAGGACGGCCTCGGTCACGGCCTCCGGATCTCGTACGGGCGCGAGCTCGGCCACCCAGACCCCGTCCGGCCACGCCTCGGCCCCCCGCTCGGCCGCCTCCTGCGACAGCCGCGTCTTCCCGGCCCCGCCGGTGCCGAGCAGCGTGACGAGCCGGGCCCCGCGCAGGTCTTCCTGGAGCGCGGAGATCTCCTCGTCCCGCCCGACGAAGCTGGTCAGCCGGGCCCGGAGGTTGCCGGGCCGCTCGAAGCCCCTCGGAGCGCCGGGCGCGGCGCCGGCGCCGGAACCCCCGCCGGGACCGACTCCGGTGCCAGTGCCGGGACCGGGACCGGGCTGAGAGTGGGCGTCCCCGGCGGCGGACTCCCGTCCCGGCCCGGGGGTCGGCGCCGGCTTCGTCCCCGGTGCGGGCTCGGGGGCCGGCACCGGGGTCGCGGCCGGCTCCCGAGCCGATGCCCGGGTCGGTGCCTGAACCGCCCGAGCCGGGTCCCGACCCGGTTCCGGGGACAGCAGTTCCGCCTGGAGGGCCCGGAGGGCGGGCGACGGGTCCGTGCCGAGGCGGTTGGCGAGGGCGCGGCGGACGGACTCGTACGCGGCGAGCGCCTCGGCGGACCGGCCGGTGTCCCGGAGGGCGCGGATCCGCAGGGCCTGGAGGAGCTCGTCCAGCGGGTGCGCGGCGCAGAGCGCGGTGAGCTCGGGAAGGGCGGCGGACGCCCCGCCGAGGGCGAGGGCCGCGTCGAGGCGGGCGCGGCGGGCGTCGAGCCTGCGGGCCTCCCAGCGGGCGGCCTCGGCGTCCCGGTCCGGCAGGTCGGCGAGGGCGGGCCCGCGCCAGAGTCCGAGGGCCTCGTCGAGGACGGCGGCGGCCCGGTCCGGGTCGCCGGCGCCGAGCGCGGCCACGCCCTCGGCCGCGAGGCGTTCGAAGCGCCGGGTGTCCACGTCCTCGGGCCGGGCGTCGAGCCGGTAGCCGCCCTCCGCGGAGACGACCCGGTCCCGGCCGACGGCCTTGCGCAGCCGCCCGACGAGGGCCTGGAGCGCGGCGACGGCGTCGGCGGGCGGCTCGTCGCCGTGCCACACCTCGTCGACGAGGTCCGGCACGGGCACGGTCCGACCTGCGCGCAGGGCGAGCACGGTCAGCAGCGCGCGGACCCGCGGGCCGCCGACGGTCACGTCGGTGCCGTCGGGCGCGTGGGCGAGGGTCGGGCCGAGCAGCGAGTAGCGCACGGGCCCATTGTCCGTGAGACGGTCCCCGGCCGAGGAACTCGCCCCGGCACCCGGTACGTTTCCCGCACATCAGCCCTCCGTCCCTGGGAGTTCCCGCGATGACCACGGCCACCACCCGGCGCCACGAACGGCGGATCAGCCCCGTCTTCCTGGCGATCCTCGCCGTCATGGCCGTCACCGGCTGGGCGGTGTGGACGGACTTCGCCGCCTTGCCGGGCCTGGCGGTCTTCCTCTTCGTGACCTCGGCGTGGGTGGTGTCGCTCTGTCTCCACGAGTACGCGCACGCCCGTACGGCGCTGCACGGCGGGGACATCACGGTCGGCGCGAAGGGGTATCTGACCCTCAACCCGCTCGCCTACACGCACGCGGTGCTGAGCGTCGTCCTGCCGGTGCTGTTCGTGATCATGGGCGGGATCGGTCTGCCGGGCGGTGCGGTCTTCATCGAGCAGGGCCGGATCAAGGGCCGCTGGAAGCACAGCCTGATCTCGGCGGCGGGCCCGCTGGCGAACGTCCTGTTCGCGCTGGTCTGCACGGCCCCGTTCTGGCTGGACGCGCTCGACGGCGTGCCGGTCGCCTTCCGGTACGCGCTGGCGTTCCTGGCGTTCCTCCAGGTGACGGCGGCGCTCCTCAACCTCCTGCCGGTGCCGGGGCTCGACGGCTACGGGGTGGTGGAGCCCTGGCTCTCGTACAAGGTGAAGCGGCAGATCGAGCCGTACGCGCCGTACGGCTTCTTCATCGTGATCGCGCTGCTGTTCGTGCCGGCGGTCAACGGTGCCTTCTTCGACGCGGTCGACGCGCTGATGCGGGCCCTCGGGGTGTCGGAGGGATACCGGGGCTGCGGTTCGCAGCTGTTCCGGTTCTGGCAGGGGACCCCGGAGTTCTGCCCGCTCTAGCCCTGCGCGGCTGCCTGCTTCTCCGCCTTGGCGCGGCGGACGTAGTACCAGGCCATGTTGGAGGACAGGCCCGCGAGGAGGACCCAGATCACGCCCAGGAAGTTGCCCTGGACGAAGGAGACGACGGCCGCGGCGACGGCCAGGGCGCAGACCACGAGGGCGTAGAGGGCGAGGCGGGGCATGGGGGACGGCTCCTGTCCGGGTACGGCTGATGGTGCCCGTCCAGTGTCCCCCATGCCCGGAAGCGTCCGGTCTCCGGCTCCGCCCTCCGCGCGGGAGGGGTCGGCTCAGACGTCGGTGACCCGCAGGCCCGCGTGGGCCTTGTAGCGGCGGTTGACCGAGATGAGGTTGGCGACGAGCGACTCGACCTGGTGGGCGTTGCGCAGCCGGCCCGCGAAGACGCCCCGCATGCCGGGGATGCGGCCGGCGAGGGCCTGGACGATCTCGACGTCGGCGCGCTCCTCGCCGAGGACCATCACGTCCGTGTCGATCTCCTCGACGGAGGCGTCCTGGAGGAGGACGGCCGACAGGTGGTGGAAGGCGGCGGCGACCCGGGACTCCGGGAGCAGCGCGGCGGCCTGCTCGGCGGCGGATCCTTCCTCGGGCTTCAGGGCGTAGGCGCCCTTCTTGTCGAAGCCGAGCGGGTTGACGCAGTCCACGACGAGCTTGCCCGCGAGTTCCGCGCGCAGGGACTCCAGGGTCTTGGCGTGGCCGTCCCACGGCACGGCGACGATCACGATGTCGCTGCGGCGGGCGACCTCCGCGTTGTCGGCGCCCTCGACGCCGTGGCCGATCTCCACGGCCGCGTCGCGCGCCCGGTCGGCGGCCCGGGAGCCGATGAGCACCTGCTGGCCGGCCTTGGCGAGCCGGTAGGCGAGGCCGCGGCCCTGGTCGCCGGTGCCGCCGAGCACGCCGACGACGAGACCGGAGACGTCGGGGAGGTCCCACGGGTCCTTGGGGGCGGGCTTGCTGTCAGTCGTAGTCATGGCCCCGACATTACCGACCGGTCGGGTCCGTGGACCTCCCGTACGGGTGGAACGTCGGCAACCGGCCGCGCGGCGGGCCCCGCTGCGGCAGGATGCGGGCCCATGGATGCCGTACGGGTCGCGTTGCTGCGGGAAGTGCTCGCCGGGACGGAGTGGCCGGGCGAGGCCCGCCGGTTCGCGGGGGCGCTCCGGTCGTCGGTCGTCCCGCACCGGGGCGGACTGCTCCTGGTGGGCACGGAGGAGTACGAGCCCTGGCACCTGGCGGCGCACCTGGTCGACGAGGCCGCCTGGTCGGGGCTGCCCGAGCTGGCTCCGACGCTGGTGCGGCACCGGGTGCGGCCGGGCGATCCGGTGCACCTGGCGGTCGGGCTCGGGCGGCTGGAGGCGGCGGGGCGCGGGGCGACGCTGCTGATGGTGGCGCCGGAGCGGCCGGACGCGGGCCTGCTCCAGCGGGTGCACGACGCCCGGCGGGCGGGGGCCACGGTGCTCTCGCTCGACGGCGGCGACGCGGAGGTGCGGGGCCTGGCCCACGAGACGCTCACGGTGGCGGGGGACGCGGGCGTGGACCTGGACACGGTCCAGCACCTGGTGAGCGCGGCGGCCGGCGAGAACAGCCTGCCGTCGCCGCGCGGCAGCCGCCGTCTCCGCGACCGCCTCTCCGGCCTCGCGGACCGTCTGACGGCCCCGCCGCCGGCCCGCTGGTAGGACCCGGGCGGCGCGTCCGCGGCCTACCGGCTCCGGGCGGCGCGGCCGGGGCCCACCGGTCCCGACCGCGGCCTGGACACGGCTCCGGGCGGCGCCGTCCGAAATTCGTTTGCTCCCGGCACCCCCCGGCCGGAGCATGGCCCCTCGTGTCCTCCCCCCTCTTCTCCAAGCTCTCCGGCCTGCTGCCCGACACGGCGCCGTGGCGGTCGTCCCGCGACTTCCGGCTCCTGTGGGTGCAGGGGCTCGTCACGTACTTCAGCAGCGCGCTGGCGATGGTCGCGCTGCCGCTGCAGATCAAGGAGCTGACGGGGTCGCCGCTCGCGGTCGGCGCGATGGGCGCGGTCGAGCTGGTGCCGCTGGTGGTGTTCGGCCTGTACGGCGGGGCGCTCGCGGACGCGGTGGACCGGCGGAAGGTGATCGTGGCGACGGAGGCGGGGCTCGGGCTGCTCGCCGGCCTCCTGCTGGTCAACGCGCTGCTGCCGGAGCCGATGCTGTGGCCGCTGTACGTCGTGGCCGCCGGGGTGTCGGCGCTCGCCGGGCTCCAGCGGCCGGCGCTCGACTCGCTGCTGGCCCGGATCGTGCCGCACGAGCAGCAGACGGCGGCGGCCGCGCTGAACTCGCTGCGCTGGCAGATGGGGTCGATCGCGGGTCCGGCCATCGCGGGTCTGGTCGTGGCGTACGCGGGGCACGCGCCCGCGTACGGGGTGACGATCGCCGGCTTCGCGGTCTCGGTGCTGATGTGCCGCCGCCTCTCCCCCGCGCCCGCGGCGCACGACGCGGAGAAGCCCTCGCTGCGGGGCATCGCGGAGGGGGCGCGGTACGCCTGGTCGCGGCCGGTTCTCCTCGGCACGTACGCGATCGACCTGGCGGCGATGTTCTTCGCCTTCCCGAACACGATCTTCCCGTTCCTCGCGGACGAGCTGGACGCCGACTGGTCGCTCGGTCTGATGTACGCGGCGGGCTCGGTGGGCTCGCTGGTGCTCGGGCTGACCAGCGGCTGGACGTCGAAGGTGCGGCGGCACGGCCTCCTGGTGGCCGGCGGCGCGGCCGGCTGGGGTCTGGCCATCGCGGCGGCCGGCTGGTTCGGGAACGTCTGGCTGGTGCTGCTCTGCCTGGCCTTCGCCGGCGCGGGCGACATGCTGAGCGGGCTCGGCCGGGCCACGATCTGGAACCAGACGATCCCGGAGGAGCTGCGCGGCCGGCTCGCCGGCATCGAGGTGCTGTCCTACAGCGTCGGCCCGCAGCTGGGCCAGGTCCGGGCGGGCGTGATGGCCGGCTGGACCGGCACCCGCGCGGCCGTCTGGTCGGGCGGTGTCGCGTGCGTCGCCTCGGTGGGGCTGCTGTGCCTGGCGCTGCCGAAGCTCCTGACGTACGACTCCGACACGGACGAGGACTCGCTGCGCCGCAAGGCCCAGCAGGAGCGGGAGCGGCAGGAGCAGGAGCGGCGGGACGGTGTCCGGCAGGAGACCGCCGGGTCCGCCTGAGCGGTCCCGGCGGCTCCCGACCGGTCACTCGTCCGGCGTCCGGTCCTTCCCGGCCTCGTCGTGCCAGCGCGGGTCGGTCTCCCACTCCAGGTTCCGCTCACGGGCGGTCTCCATGGCGTGGGAGGCCTCCTCACGGCTGGTGTACGGGCCGAACCGGTTCTTGGCGGGGCACTCGGGGCCCTCCTCGACCTTCTTGTGCTCCAGGCAGTAGTACCACTCGCCCGGTTTGCCCACGGTGCGCTTCTTGAACAGGGCCATCGTCGTCGGCTCCTTCCTCCGAGACCATGCTGCCCCAGACCCGGTCGTTAGACTCGCTGGCATGTCTGGCCAGTCGCTTCTCGTACCGGGGGAGCTCTCCCCCCACCGCTCCGTCCCGGGCTCCATCCGCCGCCCCGAGTACGTCGGGAAGCCCGCACCGGCCCCGTACACCGGGCCCGAGGTGCAGGATTCCGACACCATCGAACGGATGCGGATCGCCGGCCGCATCGCCGCCCGGGCGATGGAGGAGGCCGCCAAGCACATCGCTCCGGGTGTCACCACCGACGAGCTCGACCGGGTCGCGCACGAGTACATGTGCGACCACGGCGCCTATCCCTCGACCCTCGGCTACCGCGGCTTCCCGAAGTCGCTGTGCGCCTCGATCAACGAGGTCATCTGCCACGGCATCCCGGACTCCACGGTGCTGCGGGACGGCGACATCGTGAACCTGGACGTCACGGCGTTCGTCAACGGCGTCCACGGCGACAACAACGCCACCTACCTCTGCGGCGACGTCGACGAGGAGTCGCGGCTGCTCGTGGAGCGGACCCGCGAGTCCCTGAACCGGGCGATCAAGGCGGTGCGGCCGGGCCGCCAGATCAACATCATCGGGCGGGTGATCGAGTCGTACGCCAAGCGCTTCGGCTACGGCGTCGTGCGCGACTTCACCGGGCACGGCATCAACTCGTCGTTCCACTCCGGCCTGATCGTCCCGCACTACGACTCCCCCCACCACACCACCGAGATCAAGACCGGCATGACGTTCACGATCGAACCGATGCTGACGCTCGGCACCCACGACTACGACATGTGGGACGACGGCTGGACCGTGGTGACCAAGGACCGGAAGCGGACCGCGCAGTTCGAGCACACGCTCGTGGTGACCGAGACCGGGGCCGAAATCCTTACGTTGCCCTGATCTCCCGAACGGGTAGCGTTTTACCGACAGGACGTCGGGAACCAGTTGACTTAGGTAACCCTAACTCGGCAGGATCGTCACTGGTTCCCGTCCCATCGGTCTCGGAGGCACGCCTTGGACACGCCCTTCTCCACCCTCATCCGTACGGCCTCGCACGAGCAGCACACGGAGGCGGAGACGTCGTCCTTCATGGGGGACCTCCTCGGCGGACGCCTGGCCGTCGACGCGTACGCGCGGTACACGGAGCAGCTCTGGTTCGTCTACCAGGCGCTCGAAGAGGGTGCGGAGGCGCTCCGCGAGGACCCGGTCGCCGGGCCCTTCATACAGCCCGAGCTGTTCCGCACGACCGCCCTGGAGCAGGACCTCGCCCATCTGCGGGGCCCCGACTGGCGCGCCGGGGTCTCCCCGCTGCCCGCCACCGTGGCGTACGCCGAGCGGGTCGCCGAGTGCGCCCGCGACTGGCCGGCCGGTTACGTGGCCCACCACTACACGCGCTACCTGGGCGACCTGTCGGGCGGTCAGATCATCCGCGACAAGGCCGAGCGCACCTGGGGCTTCGCCCGCAAGGGCGACGGCGTCCGGTTCTACGTCTTCGAGCAGATCGACAACCCGGCCGCGTTCAAGCGGACGTACCGGGAGCTGCTGGACGAGGTGAACGCCGACGACCTGGAGAAGCAGCGCATCGTCGACGAGTGCAAGCGCGCCTTCGCCTTCAACAGCGCGGTCTTCCACCAGCTGGGCGGCGAGTTCCCGCTCAGCGCGTGAACGCCCGGCGCCCGGGCTCCCGCCACCCGGGCGCCGCCGCACGGGCGCTCGGCCGCGCGGACGTTCGACGCACAGGCGTCCAGCCGCGCAGCCCTCAAGCCCCGCAGGCCTCAAGCCGCGCGGGCCTTCAGCGCGCAGGCCTTCAGCGCGTGAGGGTTCCCTCCAGGCGGACCCGTCCACCCAGCTCCACGATGCCGTCGGGACCGGGCGCGGTGAGCAGCTGCGAGCCGCAGCCCTGCGTGATGTTCAGGGCCCGGCCCAGTTCCGCCGTGAGGAGCAGCGCGGCCGCGCCGGTCGCCTCGTCCTCGTCGATGCCGTCGCCGCGGCCGGGGAAGCCCCGCGCCCTGACGCGGCCCGCCGCCTCCTCTTCCCAGGCCCAGGCGTAGATCCACTCGCCCGGCTCGGGCACGTCGAGGGCCTCGACCTCTGCGGCGGAGCCGTACTGACGCAGCGTCCGGGGCGGCGCCCACTCGGCCCGCGCCTCGATCCAGGTGAACTCCCCGTCCCCGCGCACCCACACCTCGCCGGCCGGCGGGCAGACGACCTCCAGGTCGAGCAGCCAGGCGGCGCCGATGAGCGGGTAGCCGGCGAACGGCAGTCGCACGCTGGGCGTGTAGATGTCGACGATCCCGCGCTCCGGGTCGTCGACGAACACCGTCTCGCTGAAGCCGAGCTCCTTGGCGAGTGCCTGCCGAACGGCCTCGTCGGGGTAGTCGCGGCCCTCCCGTACGACTCCGAGGGCGTTGCCGTGCCGTCCGTCCCCCGTACAGAAGACCCGGAGGACGTCGATGTCAGTGGCGGTCGTGTTCATGGCGGAATTCAACCACCCGTCAGCCCGCCCTCGGACGTGCTCGGCGCAGAGTTGCCGAGCCGCGTCCACCGGCAGCCGGTGGAGGTGTTCCCGCATCCGCGGACGGGAGCGCCCCTCGTCGTACCGGTGCGTCAACCAAATCAGGGCAATCCCCCTCCCTTGACCTTCTCTTGACCATCCCATGAGGGCTCCATGAAGTCCCTGTGACCCCGCTGTGTCCGGGTCGCGCGGCTTGAGAGCTGAATCACTGGACGGGTGGGTATCGCTCAGGTAAGCCTCGGTTAAGTTAGGTCCGCCTCACCCACGTCCCCGCGTTCCTGGAGCCCTCATGCGAGCCGTTCGCCTGTCCGTCGTCACCGCCGCCGCAACGGCGGCCGCCCTGACCGCCGTCACGGGCTGCGCCGAGAAAAGCGACTCCAAGGCCGACGACGGCACCATCACCGTCGTCGCCAAGGACGACTCCTGCGAGGTCTCGAAGAAGGACTTCCCCGCGGGCCACGTGAAGCTGGCCGTCGAGAACCGCGGCTCCAAGGTCACCGAGGTCTACGTCCTCTTCCCGGACGACCGGATCGTCACCGAGCGCGAGAACATCGGCCCCGGCACCAAGGCCACCATCACCGCCGAGATCAAGGCCGGCGACTACGCCATCGCCTGCAAGCCCGGCATGAAGGGCGACGGCATCCGCCAGCAGGTCAAGGCGACCGGCAAGGACACCGCGACCGCCAAGCGCTCCCCCGAGATGGACGCCGCCGTCGCCGCCTACCGCCAGTACGTCCAGGCGCAGGCCGACGAGACCCTCCCCAAGGTGAAGGTCTTCACCGACGCCGTCCGCGCCGGTGACGTCGAGGCCGCGAAGAAGGCCTACGCCGACTCCCGCATCGGCTGGGAGCGCACCGAGCCCGTCGCCGAGTCCTTCGGCGACATCGACCCCAAGGTCGACGTCCGCGAGGACGGCCTGGAGGACGGCCAGGACCCGGCGAAGGACTGGACCGGCTGGCACCGCCTGGAGAAGGCGCTCTGGCAGGACAAGAAGATCGGCGACCGCGAGAAGCAGCTCGCCGACCTCCTCGACAAGGACCTCGCGGACTGGGTGAAGCGCGTCGGCAAGGCCGAGATCACCCCGACCTCCATGGCCAACGGCGCCAAGGAGCTCCTGGACGAGGTCGCCACCGGCAAGGTCACCGGCGAGGAGGAGCGCTACTCCCACACCGACCTCGTCGACTTCAAGGCGAACGTCGAGGGCGCCCAGAAGTCCTTCGACCTGCTGAAGCCGGTCGCCTCCAAGAACGACGCGAAGCTCGTCGCCGAACTCGACAAGCAGTTCGCCGCGCTGAACACGCTGCTCGACAAGTACCGCACGGACAAGAACAGCTACGTCTTCACCTCGTACGACAAGGTCGGCAAGCCCGAGCGGAAGGAGCTGTCCGACGGTGTCAACGCGCTGGCCGAGCCGCTCTCCAAGCTCGCCGCCGCGGTCGTCAAGTAGTCGTCGAAGAGTAGGGACGGGAGCAGGGACATGTCCGAGGAGACCAAGGAGCAGCCGGCGGCCGAGGCCGCCGCGCCCTCTCGCCGCAAGGTCATCGGCTGGGGCGGTGCCGGGCTCGCGCTCGGTGCCGCCGCGGCCGGCGGCGCCGTCGCGCTGACCCGCGACGGCGACACCGCCGTGCCCGTCGCCGAAAGCGGCGCGGCCGTGCCGTTCCACGGCGCGCACCAGGCCGGCATCGCCACCGCCGTGCAGGACCGCCTGCACTTCGCGTCCTTCGACGTGAAGACGACGGACCGCGCCGAGCTGGTCCAGCTCCTCAAGGACTGGACGCGGGCCGCCGAGCGGATGACGGCCGGCGCCGAAGTCGGCGAGGGCGCGTACGGCGGTCTGCCGGAGGCTCCGCCGGACGACACGGGCGAGGCCCTCGGCCTCAAGCCCTCCCGTCTCACCCTCACCATCGGCTTCGGCCCCTCGCTCTTCGACGGGCGCTTCGGGCTGAAGGACAAGCGGCCCGGGGCCTTGGTGGACCTGCCCAAGTTCCCGGGCGACAACCTGGATCCGGCGCGCAGCGGCGGCGACATCTGCGTGCAGGCCTGCGCGGACGACCCGCAGGTCGCCGTGCACGCCATCCGCAACCTCGCCCGGATCGGCTTCGGCAAGGTCGCGGTGCGCTGGTCGCAGCTCGGCTTCGGCAAGACGTCGTCGACGACTCCGGACGCCCAGACCCCGCGCAACCTCTTCGGCTTCAAGGACGGCACCCGCAACATCGCGGGCACCGACACCGAGCGGCTCGCGAAGCACGTGTGGGTCGCCGGCAAGGACGCCGAGGGCGCCGCCGCCTGGATGGACGGCGGCTCGTACCTCGTCGCCCGCCGCATCCGCATGAACGTCGAGACCTGGGACCGCACTCCGCTCGCCGAGCAGGAGGACATCTTCGGCCGCGACAAGCGCGAGGGCGCCCCCGTCGGCAAGTCCAAGGAGCACGACGAGCCGTTCCTGAAGGCGATGAAGCCGGACGCGCACGTCCGGCTCGCCCACCCGGACAGCAACAACGGCGCGACGATCCTGCGCCGCGGCTACTCGTTCACCGACGGCACGGACGGTCTCGGCCGTCTGGAGGCGGGCCTGTTCTTCCTGGCGTACCAGAAGGACGTCCGCACCGGCTTCATCCCGGTGCAGACCTCGCTGGCCAAGGCCGACGTGCTCAACGAGTACACACAGCACGTGGGTTCGGCGCTCTTCGCCGTCCCGCCGGGCGTCCGCGACAAGGACGACTGGTGGGGCCGGGCGCTGTTCTCGTGACGGAGCTGACGGAGAAGGAGCACCGACGTGTTCGGTAACTATCTGATCGGCCTGCGCGAGGGCCTGGAGGCCAGCCTGGTCGTCTGCATCCTCATCGCGTACCTCGTGAAGACCGGGCGCAGGGACGCGCTGAAGCCGATCTGGATCGGCATCGGCGTGGCCGTCGGCGTGGCCCTGGCCTTCGGCGCCGGCCTCGAGTTCGGGTCCCAGGAGCTGACGTTCGAGGCGCAGGAGCTGCTCGGCGGCTCCCTGTCCATCGTCGCCGTGGTCCTGGTGACCTGGATGGTCTTCTGGATGCGGCGGACGGCCCGGCACCTCAAGGCCGAGCTGCACGGGAAGCTGGACGCGGCCCTGCAGATGGGCACGGGCGCGCTGGTCGCCACCGCCTTCCTCGCGGTGGGCCGCGAGGGCCTGGAGACGGCGCTGTTCGTGTGGGCGTCGGTGCGGGCCTCCTCGGACGGCACGTACGCGCCGCTCGTCGGCGTGCTCCTCGGCCTGCTGACGGCGGTGCTCCTCGGCTGGCTGTTCTACCGGGGCGCGCTGAAGATCAACCTGGCGAAGTTCTTCACCTGGACCGGCGGCATGCTGGTCGTGGTGGCGGCGGGCGTCCTCGCGTACGGCGTGCACGACCTGCAGGAGGCGCGCTTCCTCGGCGGCCTCGCGAACAAGGCCTTCGACATCTCGGCGACCATCCCGCCGGACAGCTGGTACGGCACCCTCCTCAAGGGCGTCTTCAACTTCCAGCCGGACCCGACGGTCCTTCAGGTCACGGTGTGGGCGCTGTATCTGGTCCCGACGCTCGCGCTGTTCCTCGCCCCGATAGGGTCGGGTCCGTCCGTGCGGGTGAAGAAGCAGAAGGCGACCGATGAGAAGGCTGAGGCTGCGGCGAACGCCGAGACGGCCGGTTGAGCTACTGACGACGGGATCACCGGAACGCCGGTCGGCGCGACCGCTCGCACACGGGCGGGTGCGCCGGCCGGCGCGCCTGTTCGCGGCGACGGCGGCGGCGACCGTCCTGGCGCTGACCGCGAGCGGCTGCGTGACGGTGCACGGTGAGACGGCGCTGCTGCCGGCGGCGACGAAGGCCGAGGCGGCGCAGGCGCTGGCCGACTTCACCGCCGCCTACAACCGCGCCGACAAGGCGTACGACCCGGCCCTGGACGCGACCCGGGTCACCGGTCCGCTCGGGGCGATCAACCAGGCGGGGCTGCGCGCGCGGTCGGTCAACACCCCGGGCGGCAACAAGGACCACCAGCCCCTCGAACTGACGGACGCGCGCTTCACGCTGACCCGGAAGGCCGGCTGGCCGCGCTGGTTCGTCGCGGACACCGACTCCAACCGGGACGTCGACGACGGCGCGGGCGACCAGCGCTGGCTCCTGGTCTTCGTCCGCAACGGACCCACGGAGCTGTGGGAGGCCGCCTACCTCTCCATCCTCGGTGCGCGCGAGGTGCCCGAGTTCGCGGAGGAGGCCGGGTACGCGGTGCCGGTCGCCGCGGACGGCGACGCGCTCGCGGTCGCGCCCGGGAAGCTCGGCACGGCGTTCGTCTCGTTCCTGAAGGACGGGCAGGGCCCGTTCGCGCCGGGCGTGCACACCACGCAGTGGCGGGCGCAGCGGCAGAAGACCGCCCAGCGGCCGGGCATCGCCACCCAGTACCTCGACCAGACCACCGACCGGGGCGACTTCGCGCCGCTCGGGCTGCGGACGCGGGACGGCGGCGCGCTCGTCTTCTTCGCGACCCGGTTCTTCGAGCGGCAGACGACGGCGAAGGGCTACCGGCCCACGGTCGGCCCCGACGTCAAGGCGCTGCTGACCGGCGAGATCAAGAACACCGTCACCCGGGAGTGGGTGTCCAGCCAGACGGTGCTGGTGAAGCCGGCGGGCACGGACCGGGACGCCGTCACGGTCACGAGCCGGCTCCAGGGCGTGGTGGGCGCGGTGGGCTCGTAGCCCCACCGCGGGGGGCTCGCGGCCCCACCCACCGGCCGGAGCCGAACGGGTCAGCGGGTCAGCGGCCAGGCGATCTCGTGGGCGGTGTGCCCGCCGTCCCCGTCCGCCTCGCGCTCGGCCGCGTGGCGGGCGCAGGCGTCCTGGAGGGTCTCCAGGAGGTTCAGCGGGTCGGGCAGCGGGTGCTCGGGGCCGCGGACCCAGGCGACGACCGGATGGGCGTCCTCGTCCCCGGGGAGCCGGGCCGGCGGTACGAGCACGTAGCTGCCGCGGCAGTGCCAGCGCAGCCCCGGGTGCTCGTCCATCGTCTCGGGGTGGCAGTCGAGCTCACACGGCCACCACTCGTCCTCGTCCTCGGGGGTGCCGCGGGTGGCGGTGAAGAAGAGCATGCGCCCGCCGACGGTGTCGACGTCGGCGGACTCGGCGACGGGTCCGACCTCGACGCCCTCCGCGAGGAGGCGCTCCAGGGCGGCGCGGCCGGCGGCCAGCGGCACGTCGAGGACGTCGTGGACCATGCCGGTGGCGGTGACGAAGTTCGCGGCGGGCTCGTTCCTGGCCCAGCGCTCGATCTGGGCGCGGTCGGTGGTCGACTGCGTCTGCCAGGCGAAGGAGACGGGATGCCGGGCCGGCGTCGGACAGCCGATCCGCTCACAGGAACAGCTGTAGCCGACGGGGTACGCGGCGGGGGCCAGGGGCAGCCCGGCGGCGGCGGTGGCCAGGAGCAGCTTCTCGCGGTCGTTCTCATCGTCGGCCGCCGTGCGTTTGGGGCGCCTGCGCAGCCACTGTGCGAGTTTGCTCTCCGTGCCGCGGTAGCGGCCGATGCCGTCGCCCATCTATCCCCTCACACCTCATGCTCGCCCGTTCGGCTCTGCCCATGGTCCCACCATCCTGCGCTCCGGGTGACCGGAGTGCGGAACCGGGGTGCCCGCGAGATGTACCGGAGCCGTCAGGACCGCGGGGCGAGACCGCGCACGGCGAGGTCGACGAGGGCGTCGGCGTAGGCGTGGGTGAGCGGCAGGGTGCGGTGGAGCCAGCGGTGGTGGAGCGGGCCGACGAGGAGTTCGACGGCGAGGCGGGGATCGGCGTCCGGATCGACCTGGCCCGCCGCCTGGGCGGCCTCGATGCGGCGGACGTAGTACCGGAGCTGGGGTTCGAGCAGGGCCTCGGTGAAGCGCGCGCCGAGTTCGGGGTCGACGATCCCCTCGGCGGCGAGGGCGCGGGTGGGGGCGTCGAAGGCGGGGTCGTTCATCTCGTCGACGGTGGCGCGGAGGACGTACGCGAGGTCGGCGGCGAGGTCCCCGGTGTCGGGGATCTCACTGTCGGCGGATCCTCCCAGGGCCTCGTTGGCGCGGGCGGCGAGGTCGAGGAAGGCGTCGAGGAGGACGGCCGCCTTGGAGGGCCACCAGCGGTAGATGGTCTGCTTGCCGACTCCGGCCCGGGCGGCGATGCCCTCGATGGTGGTCTTCGCGTAGCCGGTCTCGGAGACGAGGGCGAGGGCGGCGTCGAAGATGGCGCGGCGTGAGCGTTCGCTGCGGCGGGACGCGTCGGGGGCGGGCTTGGCGGGCCTGGGCTCGGACATGGCCCCAATCTAGCAGCGGGCGAGACGATACGTCTCGCCGAGGTCCGCGCTCCGCGCCGGGCCCGAACCACCCGAACGGTCCACTGCGCGAAGGCCGCCGAGAGCGGACCATGGGGTCCACCGATCTTCGATTCTTCCGTCCACCCGTCCGTGAGGAGCCCTCATTGCGCCCCACTCCGCGCACGTCCTCGCCCCGCCGTTATCTGATGTGCCCACCCGCGCACTTCACGGTGACGTACTCCATCAACCCCTGGATGGACCCCACCAAACCGGTCGACCTCCCGCTCGCCCTCGCCCAGTGGGAGGACCTGCGCGACCGCTACCGCTCGCTCGGCCACACCGTGGAGCTCCTGGTGCCCGACCCGGCGCTGCCGGACATGGTCTTCGCGGCCAACGGCGCCACCGTCGTCGAGGGCCGGGTCCTCGGCGCCAGGTTCGCCCATCCGGAGCGGGCGCGCGAGGCCGACGCCCACCTGGCCTGGTTCCGCGGAAACGGTTGGGCGGACGACGCCGTCCGGGTCCCGGAGCACGTGAACGAGGGCGAGGGCGACTTCGCGGTCACCGCCTCCTGGATCCTCGCCGGCCGCGGCTTCCGCTCCAGCCCGCTCTCCCACGACGAGGCCCAGGAGTTCTTCGGCCGCCCCGTGATCGGCCTCGAACTGGTGGACCCGCGCTACTACCACCTGGACACGGCGCTGTGCGTCCTGGACGACGCGCGCGACGAGATCATGTACTACCCGGACGCCTTCTCCCCCGGCAGCCGCGCGGTGCTCGCCCGGCTCTTCCCCGACGCCCTGATCGCGACGGACGAGGACGCGGCGGCCCTCGGGCTCAACGCCGTCAGCGACGGCCTGCACGTCCTCCTGCCGCAGGCGGCGGTCGGCCTCTTCGAACCGCTGCGCCGCCGCGGCTTCGAGCCGATCGGCATGGACCTGGGCGAACTCCTCAAGGGCGGCGGCAGCGTGAAGTGCTGCACCCAGGAGCTCAGGCCGTAGGTCCTATCCGTCGAGCTCCGGGGGCCAGGAGTCGCCCCACTCGGCGTCACGGGCCTGCTTGTACAGGGGCCCGTGGCGCTTGGTGACGGTGTCCCTGGCCAGTCCGTCGGGGCCGCACAGGTCGAGCAGCACCTGGCCCTTGCGGATCTGGGGCCTGCGGGTGACGCGGGAGACGGCGGGCGTCACCGGGAACCTGGTCGCGGCGACGTAGCTGTACTTCTCGTCCTCGTACGGCAGCGAGCCGCCCTTGACCCGGCGGTGCAGCGAGGAGCGGCTGACCCGGGCCGAGAAGTGGCACCAGTCCGTGCCCGGCACGATCGGGCAGGCCCCGCTGTGCGGGCAGGGCGCGGCGACGGTGAAGCCGGCGTCGACGAGCCGGGTGCGGGCCGCGATGATCCGCTCGTAGCCGTCGGGGGTGCCGGGCTCGACGACGACGACCGCCCGGGCCACCCGCGCCGCCTCGTCCACGAGCGCCGTCCGGTCGGCCTCGGTCAGCTCCTTGAGGACGTACGAGACGGTGACGAGGTCGGTTTCGGCGAGGTTCAGGGCGGCGCCGATCCGCTCGCGCCGCCACTCGGCGTCCAGCGCCCCGGCGGCCAGCTCCCGGCCGAGCGCGAGGGCGGGCTCCGCCCAGTCGAGGACGGTGGTGCGCGGCGGCTCCTCGCCCCACGCCTCGGCGACGGCCCAGCTCGCCGCACCGGTCCCGCCGCCCACGTCGGTGTGCGTACGCGGCTCCCAGTCGGGCGCGGCCTCCCGCAGGGCGCCCAGGGCGCCCCGTACCGCTTCGAAGGTCGCCGGCATCCGGTACGCGGCGTACGCGGCGACGTCGGAGCGGTCGCGCAGCACGGGGGCGTCCGTCGGGGTGGTCCCCCGGTAGTTGGCGATCAGCCGCTCGACGGCCTTGGCCGCCTGACTGGGCGGCAGCCCGTCGAGGAGCCCGGCGAGGGCGGCGCGCAGGGACTCGGCGGAGGGAGGGGAGGCGTTCACCGAGACAGTCTAGGCGGCGGGGCGCGGTGACCCTTCCTGTCCGGGTTCAGCGGCCGTGGACCGTCTTCCAGGCGTCGATGGAGCGGTCCCACTGCTCGCCGGTGAGTTCGGTCAGGGAGGCCGGGAAGAGGCCGTCCTCCTCCTTGGCGATGTGGTCGTGGAGTTCGTCGACGGCACGGACGAACTCGGCGCGCCGGGCGGCCGAGTCGAGGTCGAGTCCGGCCAGGAAGGCGGCGAGCTCCCGGTGCTCGCGGGCGAGGGCGTCGACGTACGCCGTGTACTCCTCGTTCTCGCGCATGACGGCGAACAGGCCGCGCTCCTCGCCCGCCCAGTGGTCGAGCAGCAGCACGGCCATCCGCTCCACGAGGGTCCGCGCGCGGTCCCGGTCCCCCGCGTCGAGCGCGCGGACCGCGTCCCCGGCGAGGTCGGTGATCGCCTCGTGCTCGGCGATGAACTCCTTGATCAGGGGGATCTCACGGCATCCGCAGTAGTGACACATGCCGCAGATCGTCACATCGCGGGCGCTGTGGCGGCCGGTGCCACACCGCCCGCCGGGTCAGAGCTCCGTGCGGGCGGACCGCCACGGGCGGCACAGGCCGAGGAAGCAGGCGAGGGCCAGGACGGCGCAGACGATCTGGACGACCGCCATGGGGACGGCGGTGTGCTCGCCGGCGATGCCGACGAGGGGGGAGGCGACGGCGCCGACGAGGAACGAGGTGGTGCCGAGGAGCGCGGAGGCCGATCCGGCGGCGTGCGGGGTGCGCATCAGGGCCAGCGCGTTGGTGTTCGGCAGGGCGACGCCCATCGCGGACATCAGGACGAAGAGGCAGGCGGCGATCGGGAAGAGGCCGGCCTCGCCGAAGACGCCGCTCGTCAGGAGGAGGAGCGCGAGCGAGGCGAGGAAGATCGTCCCCAGGCCCCAGGCCAGGACCTTGTCGAGGCTGACGCGGCCGACGAGGAGCTTGCCGTTGATCTGGCCGAGGGCGACGAGGCCGACGGAGTTGAGGCCGAAGAGCAGGCTGAAGGTCTGCGGCGAGGCGCCGTAGATCTCCTGGACGACGAACGGCGAGGCCGAGATGTAGGCGAAGAGCGTCGCGAAGCCGAAGCCGCCGGCCAGCATGTATCCGGCGAAGACCCGGTCGGCGACGAGGCCGCGCATGGTGCGCAGGGCCGCGCCGACACCGCCCTGCTGCCGGCGCCCGGCCGGCAGCGTCTCGTCGAGGAACCGCCAGACGACGACGGTGAGCAGGACGCCGATCACGGTGAGGACGTGGAAGACGCCCCGCCAGTCGGTGATCCGCAGGATCTGGCCGCCGATGAGCGGGGCGACGATCGGCGCGGATCCGGAGATCAGCATGAGGGTGGAGAAGAAGCGGGCCATCTCGACGCCGTCGTACAGGTCGCGGACGACGGCCCGGGCGATGACGATGCCGGCGGCTCCGGCGAGGCCCTGGAGCAGTCGGAAGCCGATGAGGAGTTCGGCGGTGGGGGCGAGGGCGCAGACGGCGGTGGCGAGGACGTACACGACCATGCCGACGAGCAGCGGCCGGCGGCGGCCCCACTTGTCGCTCATGGGGCCGACGACGAGCTGGCCGAGGGCCATGCCGGCGAGGCAGGCGGTGAGGGTGAGCTGGACGGTCGCGGCGGGCGCGTGCAGCGCGCCGGTGACCTGCGGCAGCGCCGGCAGGTACATGTCCATGGAGAGCGGGGGCAGGGCGGTGAGTCCACCCAGGACGAGGGTGACGAGCAGCCCCGTCCGCCGGGTGGCGGTCACCGCGGGCGCCGTTTCGGTTATGTGCCCCGGTGTTGTCTTCTGGCCGCTCTCGGGCATCGACTGCTCCATTTCGTTTGAAACCTTGCCTATGCTCTCAGCTCGATCGGCATGGTCGGCACCTCGTGGGAACGGATGGACAGCATGGGAGAAGCGGTGCGCTGGGGGATCCTGGCGACGGGTGGCATAGCCGAGCGGTTCACCACGGACCTGCTGACGCTCGACGGCGCAGAGGTCGTCGCGGTGGCGTCCCGCACGGAGGCGTCCGCGCGGGCCTTCGCGGACCGGTTCGGAATCCCGCGCGCGTACGGGGAATGGGCCGGGCTCTTCGCCGACGAGGACGTCGACGTGGTGTACGTGGCGACCCCGCACCACGCCCACCGGGCCGCGGCGGGCCTCGCCCTGGAGGCCGGCAAGGCGGTGCTCTGCGAGAAGGCCCTCACCCTCAACGCCCGGGAGGCGGCGGAACTCGTCGCCCTCGCCCGGGAGCGCGGCCTCTTCCTCATGGAGGCCATGTGGATGTACTGCAACCCGCTGATCCGCCGGCTCGTCGAACTGGTCCGCGACGGCGCCATCGGCGAGGTCCGCACCGTGCAGGCCGACTTCGGGCTCGCGGGCCCCTTCGACGCCGGCCACCGGCTGCGGGACCCCGCGGTCGGCGGCGGCGCGCTCCTCGACCTCGGCGTGTACCCGGTGTCCTTCGCACAGCTGCTGCTCGGCGAGCCGTCCTCCGTCCAGGCGCACGCGCTGATCTCCCCCGAGGGCGTCGACCTCAACACCGGCATGCTGCTCGGCTGGGAATCGGGCGCCTCCGCGCTCCTCTCCTGCTCCCTCGTCGCGGACACCCCGCTCACCGCGTCCGTGACCGGCACGCTCGGCCGCATCGACGTCCCGCGCGGCTTCTTCTTCCCCGAGCGGTTCACCCTGCACCGCCACGGCGCCGAGCCGGAGGAGCACACCAACGAGGACGACCCGCACTCGCTCCGCCACGAGGCCGCCGAGGTCATGCGCTGCCTGCGCGCCGGCGCGACCGAGTCCCCCCTCGTCCCCCTCGACGGCTCCCTCGCCGTGATGCGCACCCTCGACGCCGTCCGCGAGCGCGTCGGCGTCCGCTACCCGTCCGAGGTCGCGGCCGCACGGGTGTAGGCGCCCGGGGCGTCCACGGCGGGGCATCCACGTGTCGGACGGATGCGTTCACGGGGCACGCGTCTCGCGTACGCTGCGCGCCCATGAGCATCGCAGTGGTGACGGGAGCGGGATCGGGCATCGGCCGGAGCGTGGCTCTGGCACTCGCGGGGGCGGGCTGGTCCGTCGCCCTCGCGGGCCGCCGGGCGGACGCGCTGGCCGGGACGGCGGCGGCCCTGCCGTCCGGCGACTTCCTGACCGTCCCCACGGACGTGACCTCGGCGGAGGAGGTCGCGGCCCTGTTCGCGGCGGTGCGCGACCACTACGGCCGCGTCGACCTGCTCTTCAACAACGCCGGTACGTTCGCGGGCGGCGGCGTCCCCGTCGAGGACCTGGACCCGGACACCTGGCGGGCGGTCGTCGACGTCAACCTGACCGGCGCGTTCCTCTGCGCCCAGGCCGCCTTCCGGACCATGAAGGACCAGAGCCCCCAGGGCGGCCGCATCATCAACAACGGCTCCATCTCCGCCCATGTGCCGCGCCCGCACTCCATCGCGTACACGGCGACGAAGCACGCCATGACGGGCCTGACCAAGTCCCTGTCCCTCGACGGGCGGCCGTACCGCATCGCCTGCGGCCAGCTCGACATCGGCAACGCGGCGACCGAGATGACGGCCCGCATGCAGACCGGCATCCTCCAGGCCGACGGCCGGATGGCGGCCGAACCGGTGATGGACGCGGCGGACGTCGCCGCCACCGTGGTCCACATGGCGGGCCTCCCGCTGGAGGCGAACGTCCAGTTCGCGACGGTCATGGCCACCGCCATGCCGTACATCGGCCGGGGATGACCCCCGGCCGACGCCCGCGGGCCGCTACGCCTGCCCGGTCTCGAAGCGGGAGACCTTCCCGCCGTCGACGGTGAACTGCCACTTGGTGCGCATCTCGCCCCAGGTGTCGTTGCGGTAGCGGGCGACGAGCACGAGCCCGTCGCCCTTCTCGGACTCGACCTCCATGTGCCCCCGCGAGGAGAACACCTCCTTCTCCGTCCACGCCTCCAGGTCCCGCTCCGAGCCGTCGTCGGACATCGTCGCGCCCGGCGCGAGCGCCGCCCGGAAGGCCTCCTGGTCGTTGGCGTTGAGGGCCGTGACGAAAGCGCGCACGGCGGGGTCACTGAGCTGGTTCACGGGAATCGTCATCCCCCACCCGTACACCCGGCGGACCCCACCGCCCGGACGCCCCGGCCGTGAGGTCCCTCCGACAGCCGTCCCGGCCCGCGAGGTCCGACGGCGACACGACGAAGGGCCCCGACCGGGTCTCCGCCCGGTCAGGGCCCTTCTCGCGATGGCCGACAGACGAGTCGGGCTGTACGCCGGGTTCTGTGCCCCGGGACCTCGCGGTCGTCGGGGCGACGGCCATCCATCTAGGACCGGCGTTGCCGCCGGCCTCCTGCGGTCTACCCGCGGACTCGGGCGAGCAGCCCTCGAACATCCGCGCAGGGACACCGGGGTGTCCCCTCTTGACCTTGCTCCGAGTGGGGTTTACCTAGCCGCCTGAGTCACCTCAGGCGCTGGTGGTCTCTTACACCACCGTTTCACCCTTACCGAGGACCGAGGTCCCCGGCGGTCTGTTTTCTGTGGCACTGTCCCGCGGGTCACCCCGGGTGGCCGTTAGCCACCACCCTGCTCTGTGGAGCCCGGACGTTCCTCGGGGAGATCCGGGGATCTCCACGCGGCCGCCCGCCCGGCTCGTCTGCCGTGCCGACCATGCTACCCGCCGGGGGCCGGGCGCTTGACCTTGCCGCGGCGTCAGGGTTTCTACTGGGCGGCATGCGTATCGGCGAGATCGCCGCACTCGTGGGGGTCACCCCCAGGGCCGTGCGGCACTACCACCAGTCGGGGCTGCTGCCCGAGCCCGCGCGGCGGGCGAACGGATACCGGGAGTACGGGGTCCGGGACGCCGTGCTCCTCGCGCGGATCCGGCGGCTGACCGAACTGGGGCTCGGTCTCGACGAGGTGCGGGACGTGCTGGCGGACGACGAGGGGAGGGGGCTCGTGGAGGTGCTCGAAGAGCTGGCGGAGGACCTGGCACGGCAGGAGGCGGTCATCCGGGAGCGGCGGGAGCGGCTCGTCCCGCTGCTCGCGGAGGCGCGGGCCGGGCGGCTGCCCGCCGAGGGACCCGTGTCGGCGGAGCTCGCCGCGCTGCTCGCGGGCCTGGGCGAGCTGCCCGAGTCGCCGATGGCGGCGAAGGACCGGGAGATCCTGGCGCTGCTCGACGTGGTCGTGCCGGAGGAGGAGCGGGCCCGGCTGATCGGCCTGATCGGGGGAACCGCGCGGCACGCGCACGAGGTGTACCCGGCGCTCGACGCCCTCGCCGGGGCCGCACCGGACGATCCGCGGGTCGCGGAGGCGGCCCGGATGCTCGCCGCCTGCCTGCCGGACGAGCTGGGGGTGGACATCCCGCCCGCCGGGTCGGGGGACGGCTCCTCCCTCGCCGACACGTTCTTCGCGGACCTCGCCCCGGCCCAGTCGGCGGCCGTCCGCATGGCGATCCGCCTGGTCCGCGAGCGCGGGGAGCGGAACCGATGACGGGCCCCCGCGCGGCGGCTCGCGGGACCGCCGGCCGCCCCCGGCCCGTGCGGCTGCTCCGCCTCTTCGCGTACGTCGCGCTCCCCGCCGAAGCGGTCCTCGCCGTCCTGCTGGTCGGCGGGGTGCGGATACCCGGGGCGGTGTGGGCCGCCGCCGAGGCCGCCGCCGTCGCGCTGCTGCTCGCGGAGGGCCTGGCCTACCGGGGGCTGCGGCGGCGGGGGCTCTCCCGCCGGGCGGCCGTCGCGGAGCTGGTGCCCGAGCCGGTGCTGCGGCTGATCGGGCACGAGCTGCGCCTGACGGCGAGCCTGGCGCGGTGGGTGGCACGGCGCCCGCACGGGGTGGAGGGCGCGGACGGGGTCTTCCCGCACGCGCGGGACCAGGCGGCGCTGATGTACGGCTTCGCGTTCGTGTGCCTGGTCGAGACGGCCGGGATGTCGTACCTGCTCGCCGACTGGCCTCTGGTGCACGCGGTCGTCCTCGTCCTGGACGTGTACACCGTGCTGTTCGTCCTCGGGCTGCACGCCGCGTCCGCGACCCGTCCGCACACGCTCGGCGGGGGCGTCCTGCGGGTGCGGCAGGCCGCGCACGTCGACGTGCGGGTCCCGGTCGACCGGATCGCGGCCGTCCGCCACGAGTCGCTCTTCACCCACGAGAAGGCCGACGGCGAACTGAACCTGGCCGTCGGCTCGCAGACCTCCGTCACGGTCGAGCTGACCGAGCCGGTCGACGCGCCCCGGCTGCTCGGCGCGCCCCGGCCCGTCCGCCTGATCCGGCTGCACGCCGACGACCCGCGCGCCCTGGTCGGGGCGCTCACGCGGGCGCGAACAGCACCTTCGCCGATCCCGGGTCCGCCTCCGCGAGCCTGACCCGCAGCCACTCCCCGAGCGGCAGGTGGGACTCCCCGCCGGCGATGCGGGCGACGACCGCCGGGTCCTCCAGGTGGACGGTGCCGACGGCCGGTTCGCGCTCCTTGACGTCGATCACGTACGCGTCGAAGATCTCGCCGATCCGGTCCCGCAGGAGGGCCGCCTCGACGATGTCGACGCTCTCCCGTTCGACGGTGTTGGCGCGGCGCGAGCCGGTCGCCATCTCGTCGGGGAGGGCCGGCAGGGCGGCCCGTACCCACTCGGGGGGTTCGTCGCCCGCCACCGCGGACACGCACAGCTCGCCCGCGTACCGGTCGACGAGCCGGCGCAGCGGTGCGGTGCAGTGGGTGTACTCGTCGGCGACGGCGGCGTGCACGGCCGGGGTGGGGACGTGGCCGTCGGTGAAGACGGTGTACCCGGCGCCGCGCAGCAGGGTCGTGCACTCCTGGAGGAAGGCGGCGTGCCGCGGGTCGGTCGGGTCGGCGGAGCGGACGACGTCCGCGTACGAGACGTGGTGCGGCCAGTCGACGCCGAGGGCGTGCGCGGAGCGGCGGAGGCGGGCGACGGCGCCGTCGGGGGCGGTGGGGAGGGTGCGCAGGATGCCGGTGCCGGCGGCGGTCATGAGGTCGGCGGCGGCCATGCCGGTGAGCAGGGAGATCTGGGCGTTCCAGGCGTCGGCGGGGAGCGGGGCCCGGTAGGCGAGGGAGTAGGTGTGGTCGGTCTCGACGACCTCCTGTTCGGGGACGTTGAGGGAGATCCCGCCGCGTTCGACCTCCAGGGCCTCGCGGAGCCGCCCGATGTCGCGGAGCAGGGCCAGCGGCTCCTCGGCCGTGCCGTCGTCGATCCGCCGCTGGACGGTCTCGTAGTCGAGCTTGGCGCGGCTGCGGACGAGGGCGCGGCGGACGTCGGTGGCGACCCGGCGCCCCTGGGCGTCGAGGTCGATGCGCCAGAGGAGGGCGGGGCGGGGTTCGCCGGGGAGGAGGCTGGCGGCGCCCTCGGAGAGGACGGCGGGGTGGAGGGGGACCCGGCCGTCGGGGAAGTAGAGGGTGAGGACCCGGCGGTGGGCCTCGGCGTCGAGCGCGGAGCCGGGGGCGACGAAGGCGGCGACGTCGGCGATGGCGTAGTGGACCCGGTAGCCGCCGTCGGCCCTGCGGGCCAGGTGCATGGCCTGGTCGAGGTCGGTGGAGGTGGGCGGGTCGATGGTGAAGAACGGGAGGTCGGTCGCGTCGTACGAGGGGAGGCGGGGGTGCTTGGCGGCCTCCTCTGCCTCGGCGAGGACGGCCGGCGGGAAGGCCTCGGGGATCGCGAGCTCGGTACGGAGTGCGCGCAGGGCGGCCCGCAGCGGAGCCTCGGCTGCGCCGGTCACGTGGATGTGGCGGCGTGGCATGGACCGAGCGTATGGCGCGGCGGGGTCCCCGGCACTTTGTACGCTGGACGGCCGGGGCCGCACCCCCACCCCGTACGGACGAAGGAGAACCACCGTGCTCGTGCTGTTGCCGCCCTCCGAAGGCAAGGCCTCCTCGGGGCGCGGGGCGCCGTTGAAGCCGGAGTCGCTGTCCCTGCCGGGGCTCGCGGAGGCGCGGGCGGCGGTCCTGGACGAGCTGGTCGAGCTGTGCGCCGCCGACGAGGAGAAGGCGCGCGAGGTGCTGGGCCTGAGCGAGGGGCTGCGCGGCGAGGTCGCGAAGAACGTGGAGCTGCGGACGGCGGGCGCGCGCCCGGCGGGCGAGGTGTACACCGGGGTCCTCTACGACGCACTGGGTCTGGCGACCCTGGACGCGGCGGCCCGGAAGCGGGCCGACCGGTCCCTGCTGGTGTTCTCGGGGCTGTGGGGCGCGGTGAGGGTGACGGACCGGATCCCTTCGTACCGCTGCTCGATGGGCGTCAAGCTGCCGGGCCTGGGTGCGCTGGGCGCGCACTGGCGGGGTGCGATGGCGTCCGTGCTGCCGGAGGCGGCCGGGGACGGTCTCGTCCTCGACCTGCGCTCGTCGGCGTACGCGTCGGCGTGGAAGCCGAGGGGCGAGGTCGCGGCGCGGACCGCGACCGTGCGCGTGCTGCACGCGCCGACCCGGAAGGTCGTCAGCCACTTCAACAAGGCGACGAAGGGCCGGATCGTCCGGAGCCTCCTGGAGGCGGGTGCGGCACCCGCGTCGCCCGCGGAGCTGACGGAGGCCCTGCGGGATCTGGGGTACGTGGTGGAGGACGGCGGGAAGGCGGGGGCGCTGGACGTCCTGGTGGACGAGATCCACTAGCTCCTGTTGCACGCTGCGCAACGCTCGTTGCGGGTCCTGCTCGCCCTGGGCAGGATGAGGCCCATGACGAGCGTGTTCGGCCTTGCCCCGGAAGCCCCCGACGTCCCCGTCGTCCCCGTCGTCGTGATCGAGGACGCCGCCGACGCCGTACCCCTGGCCCGCGCGCTGGTCGCCGGCGGACTGCCGCTGATCGAGGTCACCCTGCGCACCCCGGCCGCGCTCGACGCCGTACGGGCCATCGCGGCCGAGGTGCCGGAGGCGGTCGTCGGCGCGGGCACGGTCGTCTCGGCCGCCGGGGTCGCGGACGCCGTCGGCGCCGGCGCGCGGTTCCTCGTGAGCCCCGGGTGGACCGAGCGGCTGCTCGACGCGATGCGGGCGTCCGGCGTCCCCTTCCTGCCGGGCGTCTCCACCACCTCGGAGGTCGTCGCCCTCCTCGAACACGGGGTGCGGGACATGAAGTTCTTCCCCGCCGAGGCGGCGGGCGGCGTCCCGTACCTGAAATCCCTCGCGGGCCCCCTCCCCCACGCCCGCTTCTGCCCCACCGGCGGCATCTCCCCCGCCTCCGCCCCCGCCTACCTGTCCCTGCCCAACGTCGGCTGCGTCGGCGGTACGTGGATGCTGCCCCCCGACGCCCTCGCGGCCCGCGACTGGGCCCGGGTCGAGTCCCTCGCGCGCGGGGCGGCGGAACTGCGCCGGGGGCCCGGGGTGCCCGTCAGCGGGTGAGGCCGGTGAACTCCACGCCGAGGTGGTCGGTCACCGGGCGGTAGCCGAGGCGCTGGTAGAGGGCGTTGCTGGTGGGGTTGGCGAGGTCGGTGAAGAGCAGGACCTGGCCGGTGCCGGCGGCAACGGCGGCGCGGCTGACGGCGGTGGTGGCTCCGGCCGCGTAGCCGCGGCGGCGGTCGGCGGGCGGGGTGTAGACGAGGTGGACGCGGGCCTGGCCCTCGATCGTGCGGGAGACGGCGGCCATCGAGACCGGGCGGCCGTCGGGGGCCTCCCAGAGGTGCAGCCTGCCCTCGGTGATCCGCTCGGTGACGAAGGCCGTGTAGTCCTCGGCGGGCGCCTCGCCGAGGGACACCGCGAACTCCCTCGTCCACGCGGCGACGAGCGGCACGTCCGCCTCGGCGGCGAGCCTGCCCCGGCCCTCCGGCGCCGGGTCCGGCGGGGTGAGTTCGCCGAGCCGGAAGAGCCTCATCCGTCCGGTGACGCGCCACGGACGTGCGCACGCCTCCGCGTACGCCTCGACGGCGGCCGTCTCGCCCCGCAGGGCGACCGGGTGTCCTCCGGCCGGTGCGCCTCCCGGGGAGGCGAGCGCGTCGGCCCCGGCGGCGAGGGCGCGGGCCGCCTCCTCCGTCGCCGCACCGAGATCGAGGCCCGCGGCCGGGGAGTAGGCGAGCACACCCGTGACGCGGCCGTCGGGCTCCGCCCACCAGCCGAGCCGTTCCGCCCGGCCCATCAGGGTCAGCACGGCGGTGTTGCGGGCGGGATCGGCGGCCAGGTGCCGCGCGGCGGCGCTGCGGAACGCGTCGGCGTCCTCGGTGAAGTGCCAGGTCATGACGGGATGGTGATACGGGGGGCGGGGCCCGCGCCACCCGTTTGCCCGGGGCGGTGTCCTGCCCGGTCGGCAGGACACCCGCTAACCCCGCAGGTGGGAGGTGTCGTTGAGGAGCCGTACGGACGCGTTGCCGTCGGCGTAGTAGGCGACGGCCGACAGCGAGGCCGCGGAGAGCTCCATGCGGAACAGGGACTCCGGCGGGGCGCCGAGCGCCAGCCTGACCAGGGTCTTGATCGGCGTGACGTGGGTGACGAGGAGGACGGTCCGGCCCGCGTGCGCGGCGGCCAGCCGGTCCCGGGTGGCGGCGACGCGGCGGGCGACGGTCGCGAAGCTCTCGCCCCCGCCGGTCGGCGCGGCCTTGGCCGAGGCCAGCCAGGCGTCGAGGTCCGCCGGGTACTTCTGCCGGACCTCGCCGAACGTCAGCCCCTCCCAGGCGCCGAAGTCGGTCTCCCGCAGCCCCTGCTCGATCCGCACGTCGAGTCCGAGCCGGGCGGCGACGGCGGCCGCCGTCTGGCGGCACCGGGTGAGCGGCGAGCTGACGATCTCCTGGACGGTGCCCCGGGCGGCGAGCGCCTCCGCGACGGCCTCCGCCTGTCGCAGCCCGGCCGCGGACAGCTCGGGGTCGCTCCCCCCGCTCCCCGAGAACCGCTTCTCGGGCGTGAGCGCCGTCTCCCCGTGCCGCAGCAGCACGAACGTCGCCGGCGCCCCCATGTCGGGCCCGGTCCAGCCCTGGGCCGGGGCGGCGACCTCCGGTCGTACGGGCGCGGCGATGGTGTCGGGCACGGACGCCGGGGCGGCCGGCGCGTGGGAGCGCGCGGCGTGGCCCGTCGGGGCCGAAGCGCCCGCCTCGGCCTCGAAGTCTCCCGAGGCGGCGACGGCCTCGGCGGCGAACAGGCCGTCGTCCTCGCCGGCGTCGGGGGCCGCCGGGCGCGACGCGGCGGCCGGCCAGGCGCCGGAGCCCGTGGCCGTACCGCCGGGGGCGGAGCCGGGGCCGGGGCCTCCGGTCGTCCCCGCGGCGGTGGCCAGTGCGGCGCGGGCCTTGGCCGCGCCCGCCGTGGCGTCGCCGGGAGGGCCCGCGGGGGGCGGGGTGGCGGCGTTGCGGGCGGCGGAGGTGTCGAGGGCGGCCGTCGAGCCGGAGGGTTCCCAGCGGCGACCGAGCTTGGCCGCGTCCATGGCCTCGTTGGCGAGGCGGTCGGCGTGCTTGTTGCGCTCGCGGGGGATCCACTCGTAGCGGACGCGGCCGGCCGGGAAGACGCGCCCGGCCTCGGCCGCGAGCGGCTTCATGTCCGGGTGCTTGATCTTCCAGCGGCCGGACATCTGCTCGACGACGAGCTTGGAGTCCATGCGGACGTGGACGGTGGCGTCGGGGAAGAGCTCCCTGGCCGCCTTCAGGCCCGCGACCAGGCCCTTGTACTCGGCGACGTTGTTCGTCGCCACGCCGATGTACTCGGCCGCCTCCGCGAGCGTCTCGCCCGTGGCCGGGTCCAGGACCACGGCGCCGTATCCGGCGGGCCCCGGGTTGCCCCGGGAGCCTCCGTCCGCCTCGACGATCAGCTCGCGCGAAGACGTCATTACAGACCGGACTCCGAGGTGCGGACGAGGATGCGGCGGCAGTTCTCGCAGCGGACGACCGCGTCCTTGGCGGCGGCGCGGACGTCGTTGAGCTCGGTGATGTTGAGCTCGATGTGGCAGCCCTCGCACTTGCGCTGGTACAGCCGGGCCGCGCCGACGCCGCCCTGCTGCTCGCGCAGCTTCTCGTACAGCTTCAGGAGGTCGGCCGGGACGGAGCCCGCGACGACCTCGCGCTCCTTGGTGACCGTGCCGGCCTCGGCGTCCAGCTCGGCCTGGGCGGCGTCGCGGCGGGCGGTGGCGTCGTCGCTCTTGCCCTGCACGGCGGAGACCCGCTCGGTGAGCTCGGCGACGCGCTCCTGGAGGGACTCGCGGCGCTCCATGACCTCCAGGACGATCTCCTCGAGGTCGCCCTGGCGCTTGGCGAGCGAGACGATCTCGCGCTGGAGGTTCTCCAGGTCCTTCGGGGAGGAGACGGCACCGGAGTCGAGCCGCTGCTGGTCGCGGACGGCGCGCTGGCGCACCTGGTCGACGTCCTGCTCGGCCTTGGTCTGCTCGCGGCCGCAGTCGCTCTCCTCGGTCTGCGCGGCGACGAGCAGGTCGCGCAGCTGGGTGAGGTCCTTGGTCAGCGCCTCGATCTCGGCGTGCTCGGGCAGCGAGCGGCGCTTGTGGGCGAGCTGCTGGAGGCGAACGTCCAGGGCCTGGACGTCGAGGAGGCGGATCTGGTCGGCGGGCGCGGCATTCAGTTGGGGGCTCCAGGAGAGGTGTGGTGGGAGGACCAGGGGTCGGTGACCGTCTTCGAGACGTGGACGCGGAGGTCCCAGCCGTGACGGTCGGAGATCGAGTCGAGCTGGGCGGCGGCCTGCTCGCACCAGGGCCACTCGGTCGCCCAGTGGGCGGCGTCGACCAGGCCCAGCGGAGACTGCTGGGTCGCTTCGGAGACGGGGTGGTGGCGCAGGTCGGCGGTGAGGAAGGCGTCCACGCCCGCGGCCCGTGCGGCGCCGAAGAGGCTGTCGCCGGAGCCGCCGCTGACGGCGACGCGGCGCACGGTCATGCCGGGGTCGCCGGCGACCCGGATGCCCTGCGCGGTGGCGGGCAGCCGTTCGGCGGCGCGGGCGGCGAACTGGGCGAGGGTCTCGGGGCGGTCGAGCTCGCAGATCCGGCCGAGGTTGTTCTCGGGGACGAGGGGCCCGGTGACGCGGAGGTCCAGCGCGCCGGCGAGGGCGTCGGAGACGCCGGGGTCGGCGGTGTCGGCGTTGGTGTGCGCGACGTGGAGGGCGATGTCGTGCTTGATCAGGGTGTGCACGACGCGGCCCTTGAAGTGGCCGGCCGCGACGGTCGTCGTCCCGCGCAGGTAGAGCGGGTGGTGGGTGACGACCAGGTCGGCGCCGAGGGCGATCGCCTCGTCGGCGATGTCCTGGACGGGGTCGACGGCGAAGAGCACGCGGGCGACCTCGGCGTCGGGGTCGCCGCAGACGGTGCCGACGGCGTCCCAGGACTCGGCTCGCTCTGGTGGCCAGAGGGCGTCGAGCTCGGCGATGACTTCAGACAGACGGGGCACGGAGGAAAGGCTACCTGTCCTCCGTGCCCCCTTGCTCTGGCCGGAGTCCCGGCCTGTGGACAACCTCGTCCGGGCCTACTTGACCAGGTCCTCGCGCAGGTCGTCGAGGACGCTGTTCGCCGCGGTGACGCCGAGGCCGAGGTACCAGGTCTCGTCCGGGACGTCCTTGGCCCGGCCGGCCTTGACGGCCTTGAGGTTCTTCCAGAGCGGGTTGGCCTGGGCGGTGTCCTTCTTGGTGGCCTTGGCCTCGCCGTACACGCCGGTGAAGATCCAGTCGGCGTCGGCGTCGTCGATCTTCTCGGGGCTGATCTCGGCGGCGAGCTCGTCGATCTGCTGGTTCTTCGGCCGGGGCAGGCCGGCGTCCTCCAGGATCGTGCCGATGAAGGAGGCCTTGGCGTAGAGGCGGATCTTGCCGGGGAGGTAGCGGACCATGGAGACGGTCGGCTTGTCCGGGCCGATGTCCGTGCCGAGCTGCTCGGCCTTGGTCTCGTACGCGGCGAGCTTCTCCTTCGCCTCGGCGGTCTTGTCGAGCGCGGCGGCGTTGAGGAGGTAGTTCTCCTTCCAGGTGAAGCCCGGGCGGATGGAGAACACGGTCGGCGCGATCTTCGACAGCTCGTCGTACTTGTCGGCGGCGCGGAGCTGGCTGCCGAGGATGAGGTCGGGCTGGAGGTTGGCGATGGCCTCCAGGTTGAGGTTGTTGATGGTGCCGACGGACTTCGGGGTGCCGGCGTCCTTCTTCAGGTAGCCGGGGATGCCGTCGTCGCCCTCGGAGGGGGCGTAGCCGACGGGCTGGATGCCGAGGGAGACGACGTTGTCGAGCTCGCCGACGTCGAGGACGACGACCCGCTTGGGGGCGGCCTTGAGTTCGGTCTTGCCGAGGGCGTGGGTGAGGGTGCGCGGGAACTGCCCGGGCTGCGCTTCGGTGCCCATGGCCGCGGTCTTGGCGGCGGCGTCGCCGAAGTCCTTGCCGCCGGTGGCGACGTCCTTCTTCTTGGCGGCGTCCCCCTTCGCGGCGGGGTCGGCGGACCCGTCACCGCCTCCGCAGGCCGCGAGCGAGAGCGCGGCGGCGAGGGCGACGACGGCGGCGGTGCCGCGGCGGCGGAGGGACATGAGAAGGCTCCTGTACGGGTCGTCCTGGCGGAGGGTCAGCCTCCGCTTAGGTTCGCCTTACCTTACTCACCATGGGTCACTCCAGCACAACCGCCCCCGCACCCTCAGCCGAACCGCCGCACGACCACCCTTATGTGTGAAGTGACCCGGCTCGTGTTGTTCGGCTGGAAGTGCGAAAACTAGCTTCGTGGCCGGAGGTGACGAGTCGATGACAGCGTGTGCCATCGAGACCGCGGCCGAGGACGACGACCGCGACAGGGACACCGGGTGGCCGACGGGGTTCACGATCACGACGAACGGCGCGTACGCGGCCAGGCTCGCGGGCGCCGGGAACGCCCTGTACGTGGAGCGGTGGACCCTCGACGGCCCGGAGCCGTACGCCGTGCCGCTCCCCCTCGACCAGCCGGAGGAGCCGGGCACGCGACTGCTGCCCCTCGCGGACGGCCGGGTCCTCGTCGCCCGCCGGGTGGACGGACGGCGGAACACGTTCTCGCTGCTGTACCCCACCGGCCCCGCCACCGGCGAGCTCCAGCTCGGCGCGGTGGAGGCGCCCGGCTCCGAGCACCTGGTGCTCCTGCCGCCCGCCCCCGACGGCATCCGCGCGTACGCGATGTGCGTCGGCCCCGACACGACCACGCTGTGGCTGGTGGCGGGCGGGGCCTTCGGCCCCGAACAGGTCGCCGAGGTCAGGGGCCGCTGCTCGGGCGGCGTGTGGCTCGACCGCGCGGGCCGGATACTCGCCCTCGACCGGCGGCTCGACGACGGACCGGTGAAGGCCGTCGCCGTCGACCTGGAGCGGGGCGGGGAGGCGACGCCGCTGCTCCAGATCGCCGAGGACAGCGACGACCGGCTGCTCCTCGCCGACCCGGACAGCGGGCTGCTCCTGATCCGCTCCGACGCGCCGTCCCCGGGGCACGACCGGCTCGGCTGGGGCGTCCTCGGCAGCCTGCTGCCGGTGCGCTTCCCGGAGTGCCTGCGGCTCGACGACGCGGCGGTGACGCCGTTCGCGGTCCAGCCCGGACAGGTGCTGATGCCGGAGAGCTGCGCGGTGGCGCTGCGGATCGACGCGGCGGGCGGGAGCTGGGTGGGGACCTGGCAGCCCTCGTCCCGCCGGCTCGGCCAACTGGCCGCACCCGCGGGCTGGCTGGCCGGCGCGGGCCTGTGGACGGCCGAGGGCCTGCTGCGGCTGCCGTACGCGACGGCCGAGGTCCCGTGCGGTCTCGCCGCCGTCGAGCCCCCGCCGGAGCCCGCTCCCGAGCCGGCCGCCACCGCCGAGGAACCCCGGGTCTGCCGTCCGGTGCCGTTGCAGCAGGCGCCTCTGACGGACCGCAGACCGGCTGGCTAGACTCACTGGCCGCACAGCAGCAGAGAACACGTACGGGGTGAGTTCGACCATGTCGGAAGCAAGCACGGAGGGTACGGAGCCGCACGGCTCCGGCAAGCACCGGGGCGAGGCCTCGCCGGCGGAGGACTCCACGTCCTCGCCGCACGGCCGGCACCGCCGCGAGGCCGACGCCCTCGCGCAGTGAGGCGAACGGCGAAGGGCCCCGGGGTCTCCCCCGGGGCCCTTCGCCTTCCCCACCGCCCGGCGTCCCCACGCCCCGGCGTCCCCACCTCCGGACGTTCCCGCCGCCGGGCGCCCCTACCGCAGGGCCCGCGCCACCCCCGTGGCGCCGTCCGCCCGCCGGCCCCTGGCCACCCCCGTGACTCAGTCCTTCTTCAGGCCCAGCACCTCCGCCGCCGCGAAGGTCTCGCCCGCCGGGCGGGTCGCGTAGTGCGGGGTCAGCACGGCGTCGAGTTCCTCGTAGGTGAACGCCCCCTTGGCCGTGTCGAACTTGGCCGAGACCCGCGGTCGTTCCACGACGGCCACCATTCCGCCGTGCACGACGAGCAGCTGGCCGTTGACCCCGGCCGCCGCGGGGGAGGCCAGATAGCCGACGAGGGGTGCCACGTGCTCGGGCGACAGCGGGTCGAGCTCGCCCTCGCCGGGCTCGCCGAAGCCGGCGAAGACGTCCTCCGTCATCCGGGTCCTGGCCCGCGGGCAGATGGCGTTCGCGGTGACCCCGTACCGGGCGAGCGCGAGCGCCGTCGAGGTGGTGAGGCCGACGATGCCGCCCTTGGCCGCCGCGTAGTTGGGCTGGCCGGCCGAGCCGGCGAGGAAGGCCTCGGACGAGGTGTTGACGATCCGGCCGTAGACGCCGGTCTCGCCCGCCTTGGAGCGGCCCCGCCAGTGCACCGCGGCGAAGTGGGTGGTGTTGAAGTGGCCCTTGAGGTGGACCCGTACGACGGAGTCCCACTCGTCCTCGGTCATCGAGAAGACCATCCGGTCGCGCAGGATGCCCGCGTTGTTGACGAGGACGTCCAGCTTGCCGAACGCGGACACCGCCAGGTCGACCAGGGACCGCGCCGTCTCGAAGTCGGACACGTCGCCGAGGTGGGCGACCGCACGCCCGCCGGCCGCGCGGATCTCCGCGGCGACCTCCTCGGCGGGCGCGGCGGAGGCCTCGCCCGAGCCGTCGCGGCCGGGCTGCCCGTAGTCGTTGACGACGACGGCCGCGCCGAGCCGGGCCAGTTCCAGGGCCTCGGCGCGCCCGAGGCCCCGGCCGGCGCCGGTGACGATCGCGCTCAGCCCTTCCAGGGGGAGTGACATCTCGCGGGGTCCTCTCAGATCTCGATGCAGGTACGGAGGGCGACGCCGGTCCGCATCTGCTCCAGGGCCTCGTTGATGCCCGCCAGCGGTACGCGGTGGGTGATGAGCGACTCCAGGTCGATGCGGCCCGCCCGCCAGAGCGCGATGGCCCGTTCGTACGAGCGGAGCACGTCCCCGCCGCCGTACATGGAGGGCAGGATGCGCTTCTCGTCGAAGAACAGCTCGAACATGCTGAGCTGGAGGTGGTCGTCGAGGGCGCCCGCGCCGACGACGCAGAGGGTGCCGCCGCGCCGGGTCGTCTCGTACGCGGTCCGGGCGGTGGCGGACTTGCCGACGACCTCGAAGACGTAGTCGAAGCCCTCCCCGCCGGTGACGCGCTGCTTGGCGTCGGCGAGCGCGTCCGGGGCGACCGCCTCGGTGGCGCCGAACCTCAGCGCGGCCTCGCGCCGGGACTCGACGGGGTCGACGGCGACGATCTGGGCGGCGCCCTGGAGCTTGGCGCCCTGGATGGCGGAGATCCCGACGCCGCCGCAGCCGATGACGGCGACCGACGAACCCGCCTCCACCTTCGCGGTGTTGATGGCGGCGCCGAGGCCGGTGGTGACGCCGCAGCCGATGAGGGCGGCGATGTCGTAGGGCACGTCGTCGGGAATGGGGACGGCGCAGCCCGCGTCGACGACCACCTCCTCGGTGAAGGTGCCGGTGCCCGCGAAGCCGAAGACGTCGCCGCCGGGGCGCTTGAAGTTGGGCACGCCGGCGTTCATGAAGCCGGCCAGGCAGAGCTGGGTCTGGCCGCGCTTGCAGGCGGGACAGCTGCCGCAGGCGGGCAGCCAGCAGAGCAGGACCCGCTGGCCCTGGGCGAGTCCGGTGACGCCGTCGCCGATGTCGAGGATCTCGCCCGCGCCCTCGTGGCCGGGGATGAAGGGGGCGGGCTGCGGCAGGACGCCGCTCATCGCGGAGACGTCGGAGTGGCAGAGTCCGGTGGCCCGGACGCGGATCCGCACCCTGCCGGGGCCGAAGCCCACCGCCTCGACGTCGTCGACGACCTCGAGTTTGTCCTGGCCGATCTCGTGCAGTACGGCTGCGCGCATGGTGCGGCTCCAATCAGACGGGTCAGGAGTGCTCGACGACGGTGTCGGCGAGTACGGGGGCGTCGTCGCGCTCCACGGCGGTGACCGTCACCTGGACGGCGCCCTCGCCGGCCCACATCCGGACCCGGAGGGTCTCGCCGGGGAAGACGACGCCGGCGAAGCGGGTGCGGTAGGCGCGGACCCGGGTGACGTCGCCGTCGAGCAGGGTGTCGACGACGGCCTTGAGGGTCATGCCGTACGAGCAGAGGCCGTGCAGGATCGGCCGGTCGAAGCCGGCGAGCCGGGCGAACTCCGGGTCCGCGTGGAGCGGGTTCCAGTCGCCGGACAGCCGGTAGAGCAGGGCCTGTTCCTCGCGGATCGGCCGTTCGGCGACGGCGTCGGGCTCCCGTTCCGGGACCGGGAGGCGCTCGGAGGGGCCGCGGTCGCCGCCCCAGCCGCCCTCGCCCCGGACGAAGATCTGGGCGTCGCTGGTCCAGAGCGGCCCCTCGTCGTCGGCGGCCTCGGTGCGCAGCACGAGGACGGCGGCCTTGCCCTTGTCGTACACGGCGGCGACGCGGGAGGTGGAGACGGCCCGGCCGCCGGTGGGGACGGGCCGGTGGAGGGTGATCGACTGGCCGCCGTGCAGGACGGCGGCGAGGTCGATGTCGATGCCGGGGGCGGAGAGTCCGCCGACGACCCCCATGCCGGCGCCCGCGACGGTGGCGAAGCTGGGCAGGACGTGGAGCCGGGACTCCAGGGTGTAGCGGAGTTCGCCGGGGTCCGTGGCGGGGCTCGGCTTGCCTGGGAGCGAACCGGCTCCGAGGCCGAGGTGGTAGAGCTGGACGTCCTTGTGGTCCCAGGAGATCTCGGCGCTGCGGGGTTCGGCGGCGACGGCCTTTGCGGGGTCGATGGGCATCGGGCTGCTGCTCCTCGTGGCGGTGAAAGACCTCGGCGCGACCGTCCGCACCGTCGGTCACGCCGAGGCCGTGCGGGACCTCCCCGGAACGGCACTTCTAGAACGCGTTCTAGGTCGGTGGACCCCATGTATAGCCCAGCCGGGGGGAGTTGGGAACCCTCCCGGCGGCAGACTTCTGACGATACGTCAGAAGTCGCTTGCCGGGCCGACCCGGGACATTTGTCACGGCCAGGTCCGTACATCCACGCCTGCCGGGACCCCGCCCCGGATTCGTAGCGTCGTCCCATGACGACAGACACCCCGCACGACCCGGCGGTCTCCTTCGGCGCCGTGACCAAGACGTTCGGCACCGTCCGCGCCGCCGACGGCCTCGACCTCACCGTCCGGCGGGGCGAGACCGTGGCCCTGCTCGGCCGGAACGGCGCCGGCAAGTCCACCGCCATCGGCCTCCTCCTCGGCCTCGACGAGCCCGACAGCGGCCGGGTCGCGCTCTTCGGCGGGACCCCGGACCGCGCCGTGGCCGCCGGCCGGGTCGGCGCGATGCTCCAGGAGGGCCGGCCCGTCCCCCGCGTCACCGTGCGCGAACTCGTCGGCTTCGTCGCCCGCACCTACCCGTCGCCGATGCCGGTCGCCGAGGCCCTCGCGCTGGCCGGACTGACCGAACTGGCCGACCGCCGCGTCGACCGGCTCTCCGGCGGCCAGACCCAGCGGGTCCGCTTCGCCGTCGCGCTCGCCGGGAACCCGGAACTGATCGTCCTCGACGAACCGACGGCCGCCCTCGACGTCGAGGCCAGGCAGGAGTTCTGGGACTCCATGCGCGGCTACGCACGCCGCGGCAACACCGTCCTGTTCTCCACCCACTACCTGGAGGAGGCCGACGAGCACGCCGACCGGATCGTCGTCCTCGACTCCGGCCGCATCCTCGCCGAGGGGACCAGCGCGGAGCTCAAGCGGGCCGCCGGCGGCGGACTCGTCTCCTTCGACCTGGCCGGCGGCCCGACCGACTGGCTCGGCCTGCTGCCCGGCGTCACGTCCTTCGAGATCCGCGGCGACCGCGCGCGGCTGCGGAGCACGGACCCCGACGACACCGTCCGCGCCCTGGCGCAGCGGGACGCGATCCGCTCCCTGGAGGTCGCCCCGGTCTCCCTGAACGACGCCTTCCTCAGCCTCACCCGGAACCCGCACACCGCGCCCAAGACCCTGGAGACCTCGCGATGATCACCGCGTACGTACGCCTCGAAGTGCTCCGCACCCTGCGCGACCCCGGATTCGCGATCTCGACGATCGGCGTCCCGGTGATGATGTACCTCCTCTTCACCAACCTCGGCGCGGACGACAGCGCGTACCGGACGGCCGCCATGGTCGGCATGGCCGCGTACGGCGCGCTCGGCGCCGCCCTCTCCGTCGGCACCGGGGTCGCCGAGGACAAGTCCACGGGCTGGCTGCGGCAGCTGCGGATCACCCCCATGACGCCCCGCCAGGTCGTCACCGGCCGCGCCCTGACCGGATCGGTGGTCGTCCTCCCCGCCATCGCCGGCGTCCTCCTCGCCGGCGGCCTCGCCAACGGCGTGCGGATGGACGCCTGGCAGTGGCCGGTGGTCGCCGTCACGCTCTGGCTCGGCTCCCTCCCCTTCACCCTCCTCGGCATCGGCAACGGCTACCGGCTCACCGCCCAGACCACCGGCGTCGTCAACGTCGCCTGCAACCTCGGGCTCGCGGTCGTCGGCGGCCTCTGGTTCCCCGTCGCCCTCTTCCCCGACTGGCTCCGCACCGTCTCCGCGTACACCCCCACCCACCGCTTCGCCGAGCTGGGCGTGGCCGTGACGGACGCGACGGCGCCCGGAGCGGCGGCCCTCGCCGTCATCGCCGTGTGGGCGGCGCTGTTCGGAACGTACGCGGCGGTCTCGTACCGCCGTTCGGCGAGGACGGTGTAGGAAATGGGCATGGGCAACGGGTGGCGACCGCGGAGCACGGGCGTACGGGAAAGGGCACGGGCGCGCGCGGACCGGGGGCCGACCGGGATGAGCCTCCTCCCCTGGCTGCTCATGGGGCTCGGCGCGCTCTCCCACCTCACCGGCGGCGAGGCGCCGAACCCGTGGATCGGCGGCCTCGGACTGCTCGCCTTCAACACGCTGTACATCGCAGTCGTCCTCCGCGCCTTCGACGCGCGCGCCAGGGAGGCCCCCCTGACCTGGGTCCTCCTGGGCACGCTCGGCGCCCTCACCCTCGCGCTCGGCATCGGCTACGGCCGCGAGTGGCTGCTGTTCTTCCCCCTCCTGGGCCTCGCCGTCGGCGCCGTGGTGCGCCGCGGCAGGCTCCTGCGCGTGATCACCGTCCCGCTGGTCGCGGTGGCCGGCCTCGTGACGTTCTGGCGGGACGGCTGGAACTCCATCGGCATCGTGTACGGCACGTTCATCTCGGTCATGGTCACCGCGACGATCCTCACCCTCGACGAGACGGTCCGGCAGCTGCGGGCCACCCGCGAGGAACTGGCCAGGACCGCCGTCGAGAAGGAACGACTGCGCTTCTCCCGCGACCTGCACGACCTGCTCGGCCACACCCTCTCGGTGATCGTCGTCAAGACGGAGGTCGTCCGCCGGCTCGCCCCGCACGACCTCGACGCCGCCCTCGACCAGGTCCGCGACATCGAGTCGGTGGGCCGCCAGGCCCTCACCGAGATCAGGGAGGCCGTCACCGGCTACCGCGAGGGCAGCCTCGCCACCGAACTGGACCGCGCCCGCGACGCGCTCTCCTCGGCCGGCATCGAGCCGGTGGTCCGCCGCTCCGGCCCCCTCCTCGAACCGGCCGCCGAGGCCCTCCTCAGCTGGGTCGTACGGGAGTCCACCACCAACGCGGTCCGCCACAGCGGCGCCACCCGCTGCGAGATCGCCCTCGCCGGCACCGCCGAACGCGTCCGCCTCACCGTCACCGACAACGGCCGCGGCCCCGCCGGCACCGCCCCGGGCAGCGGCCTGCGCGGCCTGCGCGAGCGGGTCGCCGCCGCAGGCGGCACTCTTGACTCGGGACCCGCCCCCGGGGGCGGGTTCCAGGTCGCCGCGGAACTCCCCGTGGAGGCCCCGAGCCCGCACGAGGGGGAGCCGCCGCAATGATCAGAGTCCTGCTGGCCGAGGACCAGGGCATGATGCGCGGCGCACTCGCGCTCCTGCTCGGCATGGAGCCGGACATCGAGGTCGTCGCCCAGGTCGGCCGCGGCGACGAGATCGTCGACGCGGCCCTCCTGTCCCGGCCCGACGTGGCCCTCCTCGACATCGAACTGCCGGGCCGCTCGGGGCTCGACGCGGCGGCCGACCTGCGCGACGAGGCGCCCGACTGCCGGGTCCTGATCCTCACGACCTTCGGCCGCCCCGGCTACCTGCGCCGGGCGATGGAGGCGGGCGCCGTCGGGTTCCTGGTCAAGGACGGGCCCGTCGAGGAGCTGGCCGAGGCGGTCCGCAAGGCCCTGCGGGGCGAGACGGTCATCGACCCGGCGCTCGCCGCCGCGGCCCTCGGCGCCGGCCCGAACCCCCTGACCGCCCGCGAACGCGATGCCCTGGCCGCCTCGGTGGACGGCGCGACGATCGCCGACATCGCGGCGGCCCTCCACCTGTCGGAGTCCACCGTCCGCAACTACCTCTCCTCGGCGATCGGCAAGACGGGCACCCGCAACCGCATGGAGGCGGTCCGCGCGGCCCGTCAGCAGGGGTGGCTGTAGGGGGCTGTAGGGGCGGGTGCTCTTCAGGACCTCCGGGGGCTTCGTCAGGACCTCCGTGGGCTCCGTCAGGAACTCCGGGGGCTTCGTCAGGACCTCCGTGGGGCCTTCGGGAGCCACAGCAGCATCAGCAGGGCCGCGACCAGGAGGATCGCCGTCGACACGCGGAAGGCGACCGCGTAGCCGGCGGTGAGGGCCACGGGGTCGGGGGCGCCGTTCGTGGGGCCGGTGACGGCCGCGGCGACGGTGGAGAGGGCGGCGAGGCCGAGGGCGCCGCCCATGGTGCGGGAGGTGTTCACGAGGCCGGCGACGAGTCCCGCGTCGTCCGGGGAGGCGCTCGACGTGGCGAGGGTGGCCAGCGGGGTGGTGGCGAGGCCGATGCCGGCCATCATCACGATTCCGGGACCCAGGATCGTCCCCAGGAAGGTGCCGTCCGCGGTCATCGCCGACTGCCAGGCGAAGCCGGCGGCGCCGACGAGGGCGCCGAGCACGGCGAGGTTGCGGGCGCCGACCGCCGGCATCAGACGCGGGGCGAGCTTGGAGCCGAGGACGACGGCGAGGGAGCTGGGGACCAGGGCGAGGCCCGCCTGGAGCGGGGTGTGGCCGAGGACGCTCTGCGCGTACACCGTCATGAAGAACCACATCCCGAAGGAGCTCGAACCGCACAGCAGGATCGCCGCGTTGGCCGCCGCCACCGCGCGCGTGCGGAAGATCTTCAGCGGCATGAGCGGGGCGGCCGTGCGGGCCTCCACGGCGGCGAACGCGCCGAGGAGCGCGAGACCGCCGAGGAGCGTCAGCAGGGTCGTGGGGTCGGTCCAGCCCGCCTCCTCCGTCTGCACGATGCCGTACGCGAGGGTGGCGAGCCCGGCGGTGACGAGCACGGCACCCGGCAGGTCGAGCCGGCGCCCCGCGCCGGTCCGGCCCTCGCGCAGCCCGAGCAGCGCGGCGGCGAGGATCAGCGCGCCGACGGGGACGTTGACGAGCAGCACCCAGCGCCACGAGAGCAGGTCGACGAGGAGGCCGCCGACGAAACCGCCCGCCGCGCCGCCGGCCGCCCCGACCGCCGTCCAGGTGCCGATGGCCCGGGTCCTCGCCGCACCGGCCGGGACGGCGTCCGTGACCAGGGTCAGCGTGGCGGGCGCGAGGACGGCGGCGCCGAGTCCCTGCACCGCCCGCCCGGCGACCAGCTGCCAGCCCTCCTGGGCCAGCCCGCCCGCGACCGAGGCCGCGGTGAACAGCCCGAGCCCGAGCAGGAACATCGCCTTCCGCCCGTACAGGTCGGCCGCCCGCCCGCCCAGCAGCATGAAGCCGGCGAACGCGATGGCGTACGCGTTGAGCACCCACTGGAGGGCGAGGTCCGACAGCCCCAGGCCGGCCCGCATCGACGGCAGCGCGACGTTCACGACGGAGACGTCGAGCACGACGAGGAACTGGCCCGCGCAGGCGATCAGGACGACCGCCCAGGGCCGGACCCGCCCGGCCGTCGGAGGAGCGTCGGACGTGCTGGTGGCGGCGGAGTCGGTCTGCGGCATGTGTGTCATGGTCGCCGACCGGCTTCGCCGCCGTACATACGACATGAGCCCTACGCCCTGCGGCACGGGCCTGGGTCCTGCGGCGCGGGCCCCAGGTCCTGCGGCGCGGGGCTGCGACGTGCGGGGGGCCTGCGACGTGCAGGGGGGCGGCCTGTGCACTACGGCGTGCGGCGCGGCCCTACGCCTTCCGCAGCAGGGTGACCACCGCCGCCCCGCCGAGCCCGATGTTGTGCGCGAGGCCGACCCGCGCGCCCGTCACCTGGCGTGGGCCCGCCTCGCCCCGGAGCTGCCAGACCAGTTCGGCGGTCTGGGCGAGGCCCGTCGCGCCGAGCGGGTGGCCCTTGGAGATGAGGCCGCCGGAGGGGTTCACGACCCAGCGGCCGCCGTAGGTGGTGGCGCCGGACTCGACGAGCTTGCCGGAGGCGCCGTCCTCGCACATGCCGAGCGCCTCGTAGGTGAGCAGCTCGTTGACGGAGAAGCAGTCGTGGAGTTCGACGACGTCGACGTCCTCGATGCCGAGCCCGGAGCGCTCGTACGCCTGGCGGGCGGCGGCCCGGGACATGGGGCGGCCGACGGCGTCGATGCAGGAGCCCGAGGCGAAGGACTCCTCGGTGTCGGTGGTCATCGCCTGGCCGGCGATCTCCACCGCGCGCCCGCGCAGCCCGTGTTCGTCGACGAAGCGCTCGGAGACGACGAGGGCGGCCGCCGCGCCGTCGGAGGTGGGCGAGCACTGGAGCTTGGTCAGGGGCCGGTGGACGGTCTTCGCGGCGAGGATCTCGTCGACCGTGTAGACGTCCTGGAACTGGGCGTTGGGATTGTTCGCCGAGTGCTGGTGGTTCTTGGCGCCGACGGCCGCGAGCTGCACCTCCGTCGTCCCGTACCGCTCCATGTGCTCGCGGGCCGCGTTGCCGAAGATCTGGGCGGTGGGCGGGGACATCTCGAAGCCGTGCGCGGCCGCCATGATCCCGTAGTGCCGGGCGACGGGGGAGGTCGCGAAGTCCCCGGCGCCCGACCCGCCGCCGAGGGCGCCCCTGGTCATCTTCTCGAAGCCGAGGGCGAGGACGCAGTCGGCGACTCCGCCCTCGACGAACTGGCGGGCGGTCATGAGGGCGGTGGAGCCGGTCGCGCAGTTGTTGTTGAGGTTGTAGACGGGGATGCCGCTGAGTCCGAGTTCGTAGACGGCCCGCTGTCCGGCGGTGGAGGCCTGGAAGCAGTAGCCGACGGCGGCCTGCTCCACGCGCGCATAGGGGACGCCCGCGTCGGCGAGGGCCGCCGTGCCGGCCTCCCTGGCCATGTCCCAGTACTGCCAGTCCCGTGTCTCGGGCTTCTCGAACCTGGTCATCCCGACACCGACGACGTACGCCTTGCCCATCTTCCGGTCCCCCTCAGTCTCTCGGCAGTCCGAGCAGGCGCTCGGCGACGACATTGAGCTGTACTTGTGTGGTGCCGCCCGCGATGGTGAGGCAGCGGGACATGAGCAGTCCGTGGACCGCCCGTTCGCCGGGGCCCTCGCGCACCGCGCCCTCGGGGCCCAGGAGTTCGAGGGTGAGCTCGGCGAGCTTCTGCTGGTGGAGGGTCTGGACGAGCTTGCGGACGCTGGCGCCCGCGCCCGGTTCGAGGCCGGAGACCTGGAGCAGGGTGGTCCGCAGGCCGATGCACGCGAGCGCGTGCGCCTCGGCGAGCAGGCCCCCGACCCGTACGCGGACCGAGCTGTCCTCCCTCGCCGCCCGGTCGATGAGCGCTTCGAGGCCGGTGTCGAAGGCGACCTGGTCGGCCATGTGGACGCGCTCGTTGCCGAGGGTGTTGCGGGCGACCCGCCAGCCGTCGTTCACCTCGCCGACGACTGCGTCGGCCGGGAGGACCGCGTCGTCGAACCAGACCTCGTTGAAGAGCGAGTCCCCGGTGATCTCCTTCAGCGGCCTGACGTCGATCCCGGGGGTGTTCCGCATGTCGACGAGGAAGTACGTGAGTCCCTGGTGCTTGGGGGCGGCGGGGTCGGTACGGGCGAGCAGGATGCCGTGATGGGCCCACTGGGCCGCGCTCGTCCACACCTTCTGCCCGTTGATCCGCCAGCGCCCGTCCTCCGTGCGCTCGGCGCGGGTGCGGAGGGAGGCGAGGTCGGAACCCGCCCCCGGCTCGGAGAACAGCTGGCACCAGAGGCGTTCGCCGCGCAGGGTCGGGCCGAGGTGCTCGGCCTGCTGCGCGGGGGTGCCGTGGGCGAGGAGCGACGGGACGACCCAGGTGGCGATCCCGAGGCCGGAGACGGTGATCCCGGCCTCGTCCAGCTCCCGCTGGACGGCGAGCTGCCGGACCGGGCCCGCGCCGAGCCCGTACGGCTCCGGCAGGTGCGGCGCCGCGTAGCCGGTGGGCGCGAGGGCGCGCCGGGCGGCGGCCGGGTCGAGCCCGGCGGCGGGGGCGACGGCCTCGCGGGCCGCCGCCCGGTAGGCGTCGGCCTCCGGCGGCAGTTCCGTGCGCAGCTCCCGCCGTACGCCCGCGGCCGCGTGGCGCAGGGCGGCCAGCCGGTGGTGGTCCCCCGTGCCGAGGAGCTGGCGGGCGACGACGGCGCGCCGGAGCAGGAGGTGCGCGTCGTGCTCCCAGGTGAAGCCGGTGCCGCCGAGGATCTGGATGCAGTCCTTGGCGCAGGTGTACGCGGCGTCGAGGGCCGTGGCGGCGGCGAGGGAGGCGGTGAGCGGGCGGGCCCCGTCGTGTCCGGCGGCGGCCCCGGCGGCGTCCCAGGTGAGCGCCCGCGCCTGTTCGAGCCGTACGAGCATGTCGGCGCAGAGGTGCTTGACCCCCTGGAACCGTCCGATGGGCCGGCCGAACTGCTCCCGGTTCCTGGCGTGTTCGGCGGCGGTCTCGACGGCGCGGGCGGCGGTGCCGCAGGCGTCGGCCGCGAGGAGGACGGCGGCGAGGTCGTGGACGAGCCCGGTGCCGGGCACGGTGCCGCCGGAGGGGTCCTCGAAGACGAGTGCGCGGGCGGCGGGGACGTGGGTGGCGCGGGCGGTGACCTCGGCGGTCGGCCGGGTCGGGTCGGCGCTCTCGTGGGGGCGGACGGCGAGCCCTTCGGTGTCGACGGCGAGCAGGACGCTGCCGTCCGCGGTGGCCGCCCGCAGGATGACCAGGTCCGCCTGGGCGCCGCCGAGGACGGGGGGCGCCGTGCCGTCGAGGAGGTATCCGCTCGCGGTCCGTACGGCGGTCAGCGTCCCGGTCCCGCCGAGCGCGACGGCCCCGATCCGCTCCCCGCGCGCGATCTCCCCGGCCGTCCGTGTCCGACCGGCCCGGTGCAGGATCTCGGCGGCCAGCACGGAGGGCAGGTACGGCCCCGGCAGCAGCGCCCGCGCCGCTTCCTCCACGACGACGACGAGGTCGCCGAGCCCGCCTCCGCCGCCTCCTGACTCCTCCGGCAGGTGCAGCCCGAGGAGCCCCTGCTCGGCGGCGGCGTCCCAGTACGCGGGCCGGCCGGTCGCGGTGTCGGGGACGTCCAGGTGCTTGCGGACCTCCTCGGGCGGTACGGCGCGTGCGAGCCAGCCCCGGACGGATCGGGCGAGCTCCCGCTGTTCGTGCGTGATGGCGATGCCCATGCGCCGCAGACTAGAACACGTTCCATTCTGACGGAAGGTCAGAAACGAGAGGGAAAAGCCTGCGTGACGCAGGGGAATTCGAGGTAGAGTCTTCTGCGTGACGCAGAGAATGCGTTGCACAGTCACTCGTGTTGTCACTGTCGAGGAGGAATCCCATGCTCACCGTCGCCGTCACCGGGGCCACCGGAGCCCAGGGCGGAGCCACCGCCCGCAGCCTGCTCGCCGCGGGCCACCGGGTGCGGGCCCTCACCCGCCGCCCCGACTCCCCCGCCGCCGACGCCCTGCGCGTCCTCGGCGCCGAGGTGCGGTTCGCGGACTTCGACGACCGCTCCTCGCTCGACGCCGCCCTCGCGGGCGCCGACTCCCTGTTCGCCGTCACCGCCTTCGAGGGCGGCGCCGAGGTCGAGGTCCGGCAGGGCACGTCCCTCGTCGACGCGGCGGCCGCCGCCCGCCTGGGCCACGTCGTCCTCACCTCCGTCGCCCACGCCGACCGCGACACCGGCGTCCCGCACTACGAGAGCAAGCGGACGATCGAGCACCACCTGCGCGCCTCCGGCACGCCCTGGACGGTGATCGGCCCCGCCGCCTTCATGGACAACTACACCGGCGGCTGGACCGCCGACGGCCTGCGCGGCGGCACCTTCGCCTGGCCGATGCCGGCCGACCGCCCCCTCGCCCTCATCTCCGCGCGGGACATCGGTGCCTTCGCCGCCCTCGCCCTCCAGCGCCGGGAGGACCTCGCGGGCCTGCGCATCGACATCGCGTCGGACGAGCGCACCCCCGGCGAGATGACCGGCGTCCTCGCCTCCGCCCTGGGCCGCCCGGTGACCTACGAGGAGGTCCCCCTCGCCTACGTCCGCACCCGGTCCACGGACCTGGCCGCGATGTTCTCGTACTTCACCACGTCCGGCCTCGACGTCGACGTCGCCGGACTCCGCCGCGACTTCCCCGAGATCGGCTGGCACAGCTTCGGCGACTGGGCCCGGATCCAGGACTGGACGGCCATACTCACGCCAGGACCCACGCCCGAGCCCGCTCACCACTGACCCCGCCGACACCGCAGAGACCGCAGAGACCGCCGTCACGGCCGTCACGGCCGTCACCGCCGTCATGGCCGTCATGGCCGTCATGGCCGTCATGGCCGTCATGGCCGTCATGGCCGTCACCACGGTCGCCGCCGGCACCGACGTCGCTCACAGGAGATCCCGCATGGAACCCAAGGCCAAGCCCATCGGCTACCTACTCAACCGCACCGACGAGGCCCTCACCCGCGTCATGGACGGCACGCTCGCGGAGTTCGGGCTCACCCGCGTCGCCTGGCAGGTCCTCAACCTCGTCGGAGAAGGCGACGGGACCACGGACGCCGAGGTCCACTCGGTCCTCTCGGCCAACGCCGACGCCCCCACCCTGACCGCCGCCGTCGACACCGTCCTCGCCGACGGCTGGGCCACCCGCCCGGCCCCTGGCCGACTCGCCCTCACCCCCGACGGCGGCCACCGGCTGGCCGAGGTCGCGTCGCACGTCGCCGCGTTCCGCACCCGGTCCGTCGACGGCATCACGACGGACGAGTACCGCACCGCCGTCCGCGTCCTGGAGCGCATGATCGAAAACCTGGAAGGGCCGCGCCCCTGACCCCGGAGCTGTGGCAGCATCCCCGCGGAGACCGAGCCGCACACGGGGGGCGAGATGGGCGCGAGTTGGACCGCTTTACTGATAGCCGTGGTGGGCGTGGCGGGAACGCTGGGGGCCGCGCTGCTGACGCAGAACCGCGCGGACCGCACCAAGCGCATGGAGCTCCAGGCCGCCGCCGAGCAGCGGCGCGAGGAGCGCGGCCACGCCGAGGAGGTGCTCCGGGTGGAGCACGCCCGGCAGGCGCAGCGCGAGAGCCTGGAGCGCCGGCGCACCTGCTACATCGCGCTGAACACCGCCACGCGCCAGTACCTGACGTCGATGAACAACCACCTCCACGCACTCCGCCGGGGCGAGGACGCCGTCGAGTCCCTGGAGCAGCTGGAGGCGGGCCGACTGGCCTACCGGGACGTCTACGCGGAGGCGCAGATGATCGTCCCGGACCCGGTGGCGCGCGCCTCCAGCGCGGTCAAGCGACGGCTGAACAGCGCGTACAGCGAGATCAGGGAGTACGGGACGGACCTCGCCGCGCACGCGGAGGAGATCGCGGCCATGGAGGCGCGGCTCCACGAGGAGGTCTGGCCCTACCTGGGGGCGATGAAGAAGTCGATGCGCGCCGACCTGGGCGTCGACGACTGAGCCGGTCCCGTTGTCAGTGGTGCCTGCCAGGCTGTCGGTACAGCAGGGCACACGACAGTGAGAGCGAGCACGCCATGGGCACCTGGGACATCGGCCCCTTCGACAACGACACCGCCGCCGACTTCTCCTACCGCGTGGACGAGGCGCCGGCGGAGAAGAAGGCGGACGTCCTGCGCACCGCCTTCCGCGACGTGATCGGGACCGGCGACGCGTACCTGGACGCGGACCTGGCGGACGAGGCCATCGCCTCCGCGGCCCTGCTCGCGGCCCAGTGCCCGGGCGGCGAGCCGGTCACCACCTCGTACGGTCCGAAGGACCCGCTGCCGCCCCTCCCGGCCGAGCTGCGGCCGGAGGCCGTGGCGGCCCTCGACCGGATCCTCACCGAGCCCTCCGAACTCCTGGAACTCTGGGAGGAGTCGGACGGCGAGGAGTGGAAGACGGGCGTCAGGAAGCTGCGGGCGGTCCTGGCGGGGGCCTGACCCGGACGACTCCCCGGCGGGACCGTCCGACGACCGTCCGGGGAGGGCCGGTCGGAGGAGGGTGTGGTTCGCGGGCGGCGGGTAGGGCACGATGGGCGCCCGTAGCCGCGTACCCGCCAGTAGGAGTCACCATGTCCGAGCCCACTCCCGAGATCCTTGCCGCCTTCGAGGCGGCGAAGGGCTTCATGCCCGTGGTGGAGGGGCTGGCGCTCTACGACGCCGCCGCGGAGGCCGCGAAGCTCGGGCTGCCGCTGCTGGAGGTCGGGACGTACTGCGGGCGGTCGACGATCCTGCTGGCCGACGTGGCGCGGCAGGGGGGGACGGTCGCGGTGACCGTGGACCACCACCGGGGCAGCGAGGAGCAGCAGCCGGGCTGGGAGTACCACGACCCGACGGTGGTGGACCCGGAGGTGGGCCTCATGGACACGCTGCCGACCTTCCGCCGGACGCTCCACAAGGCGGGCCTCGAAGAGCACGTGGTGGCGGTCGTCGGCCGTTCGCCGCTGGTCGCGAAGGCCTGGGGCGGGCAGCTCGGCCTGGTGTTCATCGACGGCGGGCACACCGACGAGCACGCCACGAACGACTACGAGGGCTGGGCCCCCAAGGTCGCCCTCGGGGGCCTGCTCGTCATCCACGACGTCTTCCCGAACCCGGAGGACGGCGGCCAGGCCCCGTACCGGATCTACCTCCGCGCCCTGGAGTCGGGCGACTTCGAGGAGGTCTCGGTCACCGACTCGCTGCGGGTGCTCCGCCGCGTGGGCTGAGCCGGGCCGGTCGCCGCCGTGCCGCCGCCGTGCCGCCTCCCGCGCCCCGTCCGGGCGCGCCGGGTCAGTACCCGGACGTCACGTAGAGGCAGTTGGTGTAGCTGTAGCCGGGTTCGATCTTCGCCTTGCTGGACTTGGTGTCACCCGCGGTCGCGGTGCCGGTGGACGTCCGCTTCTGGAGGAAGTGGTAGTCGCCGGCGGGCAGCAGCAGGGTCGCCTTCGGGTACTTCGAGGACGGCCCGGTGCAGGCCTTGACCTTCTCGCCGTTCGAGAAGATCGGACCGGGGTACTTGGTGCAGGTCCCGCACGCCTTGAGGGTGACCTTGCCGGTCATCGGGCCGGTGTAGAGCAGCTCGACCTCGCCGGGGCCGTCGTTGCTCACCACCATGACCATCCGGCTGCCGCCGGGGACGTCCGCCGGGGGCAGGCTCTTGCCGGCCGCCGGTTCCTCGTCGGCGATCTCGGCCGCGATGGCGATCGAGCGGGCGTGCGCCGCCTGCGGGCTGCTCGGGTACGCCTTGGCGTAGTCGGTCATGGTCGTGATCGCGGCGGCGAAGTCCTTGTTCTTGAACTGGGAGGTGCCGCAGGCGAAGTCGCCCGTCTGCACCGCGTCGGCGGCCTCCTTCGCGGCGCCCTGGATCGACGGGTCCGACATGTTGTCGAGGGAGGACCGGAGCGCGCGCAGCTCGGCGGTGGTGTCGCAGGGCGCGGAGCCGCCGGCGAGGGCGGTCTTCCGGGTCTTGATCGCCGCACGGACGGCCGGCTCGACGCGGGTCGCGTGGCTCGACTTCGGGAAGGTCTTCAGGAGTTCGTTGAGGCTCTCGCTGGCCGTCGGGTCGGCCGTCTGCACGCCGAGCGCGGCGGTCCCGCACTCGTAGAGGGACTCGGCGAGCGGATCGTCGGTCTTGGCGGGCCGGGAGCCGAGGAGGTCCTTGTCGACCGTGCCGGCCAGCCCCCGCAGGTGCTTCAGCGGCGGGACGGCCTCGCAGTACCGCTTCTTCCCGTACGGGGCGGAGACGGTCGCGTAGTACGCGTCGAGGCGCTCGGGGACCAGCTTCCCGGCCCGCGACCCCGCGTGCCGCGTGCCGAGGTCCTCGTACGTGGAGAGCGCCGTGCGGAAGGTCGGCTCGGCCTTGTCGAAGGCGAGCCCGTCGGCGGACTTCACGAGGGCGTCCGCCGCCGCGAGCAGTTCGAGCAGCGCCTGCTCCTTCGCCTCGTCCCGCGCCGCCCCGTACGCGAGCGAACCGCCCGCGGGCACGGCCAGGAGCACGAGGGCGAGCGGCAGCGCGAGGCGCCGGAGCGACGCGCCGATCCGCAGCGTGGCGCGCAGTCCGCGCCGGGCCCCGTCGGCGGCGGCGGCCAGCAGGAAGACGCCGTAGCCGGCGAGGACCCCGACGGGCACGCCGTCGACGTCCGCGGGGAGCGCGAACACCAGCAGCGCGGCCGTGGCGAGCCAGCAGAGCGCCGCCCCCACCCAGTTGCGCAGCAGCACGTACCCGAGGCCGAGGCAGGACAGGTTCAGCAGCCCGATCATCGCGGCCTGCGCCGCGTTCGCCTCCCCGCGCGGCTGCGCGGGCGGCTGCGGCCCGTACCCGGGCGGCGGACCGTATCCGGGCGGCCCGTATCCCGGCGGCGGCCCGTAGCCGGGCGGCGCCCCGGGCGGCGGCGCCGCGACCCCGCCGCCCGACCAGCCGGGTGCGGGCGCGGGCCCGGCCCCCTCGCCGCGGCCGGGCGGGACCTCGCCCCCACCGCCGGGCACCGCGCCGGGCGCCGCACCGAACGCGAGCGTGGGCGTCCCGGGAGCGGCCGGAGCCGCGGCCGGAGCCGCGGGCGCGGCCGGGGTCACGGGAGCGGCCGAGGTCGGTGCCGGGGTCGTGGGCTTCGTCAGGTTCGGAGCGGTCCACGGCGGCTCGGCGGCTCGTGGCGGGCCCTCGGGCGCGGGCGGCGCGGCCGGTGCCGGAGTCCGCGGGTCTGCCGGGGCCACCGGGCCCGCCGGGTCTAAGGTTCTGTCGTCCGGAATGCGGTCGGACGGTTCGGGACGTGCGTCGTTCGGCTCTTCCCCCACCACGGTTCCCCCTCGTGGTCCATGCGCGGTGACACCCCACCGTCGCTCTTCTCACCTACCCTTCACCGTCCCCGCACACGCGTCCGCGGTTCCGGGAAGCGGTGACCAACCTGCGACCTTCGCCCTGCGGGAATTCGCGCCGCCCAGGGCCTAGAGTCGCTGGGTGCCGTACGACCACCGGAACACCGCCCGCCGTACCCTCGCCCTCGCCCTCGCAGCCACGGGCTGCTGCGCCGTGCTCGCCGGATGCGCGGCCTCTCAGGCCGCCCCGTCCTCCGGAAAGGCCCAGGAGACCCGGGAAGCCCAGGAGACCCGGGAGGCCCAGGGCAGTCAGTCCCGTCCTCCGCTGGCCTCCGCCCCGACGCCGACCCGTTCGCCCGCGTCCGCGCCGGCGTCCCGGGGCGGTGGGTCCCTGGCCGGCCGGACCGTCGTCATCGACCCCGGTCACAACTCCGGCAATTTCCGTCATTCCACGGAAATCAACCAGAAGGTGAACATCGGGACGAACCGCAAGGAGTGCGACACCACCGGCACCTCCACCGACGCGGGGTACACGGAGGCGTCGTTCACGCTCGACGTCTCGCACCGGCTGCGGGACCTGCTCACGGCGCGCGGCGCGAAGGTGGTGCTCACCCACGACGCCGACCGCCCGTGGGGTCCGTGCATCGACGAGCGGGCCCGCATCGGCAACGCCGCCCGCGCCGACGCCGTGGTCTCCGTCCACGCGGACGGTTCGGCGGTCGGCCACCGCGGCTTCCATGTGATCCTTCCCGCACGGGTGCGCGGCGACGCGGCGGACACCGCGCCGATCGTGGCGCCGTCGCGGGCGCTGGGCGAGCGGATCGCCGACCGGTTCGCGCGCGCGACCGGAACGTCCCCCGCCAACTACCTCGCCGGAGGTACGGGGTTGGACGTGCGCGACGATCTCGGCGGCCTCAATCTGTCAACCGTGCCCAAGGTCTTCGTCGAATGCGGCAATATGCGTGATCCGAAGGATGCGCGGCTGCTCACGTCGCCGACGTGGCGGCAGAAGGCGGCACAGGGCATCGCGGACGGCATCGCGACCTACCTCGAGGGGTAGAACCGGCGAGCGATAGATTCGCTCCGTACGATGGGGCCGCCCCCGTGCCGCGAGGCCCCGAGTGCCACCCCCCGACGCGACGACCGACGAACGACGAAGGACTCTTACGTGAATATCCGCTCCCTCACCCGAGGCGATGGCGTGCTGATCGGTGCAGCGGTGGTGCTGTTCATCGCCTCGTTCCTCGGCTACGCCAGCTGTGACGGCCCGGCGTCCATCTGCGACCAGATCGACACCCCGAACTCGTGGGAGGTGTCGCCGCTCGGCTGGGGCTCCTTCTTCCTCGGCATCGCCGGCGTCGCCCTCGTGGTCGTCTCCCACGGCCTGCCGCAGCAGCGCAAGGTCGTCGGCCTGGAACTGAACCAGGTGGGTGCCGCGTTCACCGTCGCCTCCGCGTGGACCCTGCTGATGTGGGTCTTCGAGGCGACGAACGCCGGTGCGGGCCTGATCCTCGGCCTGATCGCCTCCCTGGTCGCGGCCGGTGCCGCGGTGGCCGGCCCGCTGGTGCCCGCGCTGAAGGCGCCGCTGGTCGGTGCGCCGAGCCCGCAGGCCCCGCAGCCGTACGGCATGCAGCCGGGTCAGCAGGGTCAGCCGGGCGTTCCCGGCGGCTACGGCTACCCGGGCGCGCAGCACCCGCAGTACGGCGGACCGCAGGACCCGTCGCAGGGTGCGGGCCAGCCGTTCGGCGCGCAGGCCGCCGCCCCGCAGCCGCAGGCCCCGCAGCAGCCGGAGCCGCAGGCCCAGGCCCCGCAGCCGGCGGCGCCCGCCGCGGACTTCGCGCCGTTCTGGTTCGCGGTCCCGGTCGCCCGTCCGCTGTACGCGGAGGACGGCTCGCAGGCGCCGATCGCCGAACTGGCGCCCGGCACCTGGTACCTGGCGGTCGAGCAGCGCGGTCCGGCCCTGGTGGCCCAGACGCAGGACGGCCGCCGCGGCGTCCTCCAGGACACCACGGGCATCCAGCGCGGCTAGGTCGCGCGCGCATCCCGCAGGCGACGGCCCCCCGTCCGGAATCACTTCCGGGCGGGGGGCCGTTGCCGTACAGTGCCCGCACTATCTGATGGATCGTCAGAAAGGTTGCGGGGCATGCGACTCGGACTCGCCCTCGGCTACTGGGGCCGCGGCCCCACGCCGGCCCACCTCGAACTCGCCCGGGAGGCCGAGCGGCTCGGCTACGACTCGGTGTGGACGGCGGAGGCCTGGGGTTCGGACGCCTTCACGGCGCTGACCTGGATCGCCGCGCACACCAACCGGATCAGGCTGGGCACGGCCGTCGCGCAGATGGCCGCGCGCGCCCCGACGACGACCGCGATGCACGCGCTCACCCTCGACCACCTCTCCGGCGGGCGCCTGCTCCTCGGACTCGGCCTGTCCGGGCCGCAGGTCGTCGAGGGCTGGTACGGCCGGCCCTTCCCCCGCTCCCCGCTGACCGCGACCCGCGAGTACGTGGACGTGGTCCGGCAGGTCCTGCGCCGCGAGGGCCCGGTCCGGCTCGACGGGCGGCACCACTCCCACCCGTACTCCGGCGCGGACGGCACCGGCCTCGGCAAGGCCCTCAAGCCGATCACCCACCCGCTGCGCGCCGACGTGCCCGTCCTGCTCGGCGCCGAGGGGCCCAGGAACGTCGCGCAGACCCTCGCCATCGCCGACGGCTGGCTGCCCCTCTACTGGACGCCCGACCGCTGGGCCGAGGTGTACGCGCTCCCCGAGAGCCTGCCGGAGGGCTTCCTGGTGGCCCCGATGGTCCGGGCGCAGCTCTGCGACGACGTGGCGGCCGGCCTGCTGCCGGTCAAGGCGATGCTCGGCTTCTACATCGGCGGCATGGGACACGCGGCCCGCAACTTCCACGCCGACCTGATGGGGCGGATGGGGTACGGGAAGGAGGCCGGGCGGATCCAGGAGCTGTTCGCGGCCGGGCGGCGCGAGGAGGCCGTGCTCGCCGTTCCGGACGCCTTCGCGGACGAGATCTCGCTCGTCGGCCCGCGCGCGCGGATCGCCGAACGGCTCGACTCGTGGCGGCGGGGCCCGGTGACGGACCTCCTCGTCACGTCACCGGACCCCGCCACGCTCCGCGTCCTCGCGGAACTCAACGCCTGAGGGTGCCCCTACCCGCCCAGTTGCGAGGCGCTGGGCACCTTGTCGACGACCTCGGCGCCGGCGCTCTTGCCGGCGCCCTTGACGCTGTTGATGACGCTCTCGAAGGCGCCGACGTCGGCGGCGCCCGCCTCGCCCTTGCGGAGCTTCGTCCCGAGGTCCTTCAGCGACTCGATCCCCGCCGAGAGCGGCGCGACCGCCTTCGAGAGCAGCGGGTCGCCCTTGGCGTTGTTCACGGCCGCCTTGAGCCGGTTGTAGGTGAACGCGCCCGCGAGGCCCGCCTTCACCAGCGCGAGGGTACGGCCGTCGGCACCCTTCTGGAACTTGCCCGCGCGGTACGGCTTCACGATCCACTGGTACGCGGCGCCCGCCGCCAGGCCCGCGTTGGCCACGAAGCGGGTCTTCGCCAGCTTCTGCTGCTCGAAGGTGCTCGTGCTCGTCGGGGTCACGGTGGTGCCCGCGCTCTGGGCCGCGTCGTCGCCGTCGCACGCGGCGGTCGTCAGGAGCAGGGTGCAGGACAGGAGCAGCGCCACGACGCCACGCGCGACGGTTCTGGGCACGACAGACAAGACGGGACCTCCCTGAGGACTGTGGCGCCAGCCTCACCCCGGCCCCCCGGGCCCGCCACCCGGGTGACTCCGAACGGGGCCCGCGGCCCGCCCGCGCGTCCCCTCGCTCCCACCGTCCCCCCAGGTCCCGACCGTGGGACGTCCCGACCCGTCCCCGGGACACCGCGGTTCCTGGCCCCGCCGCCCCCGGAGATCCGACAGTGACCGGAGGTTCAGGACGGCTCCGGACGATTCGGGGCTCAGGGGGTATCCAGGATGAGGCACCAGGTGTGCGACGCGGGTGGACGATGCCAGTGGTTCTACGCGAACCCCGACGCCCGGCTGCGACCGGGCGTCGGGGTGTACCGGGGCTTCCGGTCGAGGGCGGGAACGGCACAGGAGCACGTGGTGGTGCCGACCGGGCGGGTGTCGCTGCTCATCGGGTTCGGAGGCGAGCTGCGGCTCGCCCGGACAGCCGCACCGGGCGGGGCGGGGACCGCCGGGCCCGCGCACAGGTCGGTGGTGTCCGGGCTGCACACCCGCGCCCGGGTGCTCGGGCACCGCGGTGACCTCCACGGGATCGAGGTCACCCTCGCCCCGTGGGCGGCGTACCGGCTCTTCGGTACCTCCCTCCGCGAGCTCGCGGACACGGTCACCGATCCGGCCGACGTCCTCGGCGGCCGCGTCCGGGACCTCGCCGCCGCACTGGAGGCCACACACGACTGGCGGCGGCGCTTCGCCCTGCTGGACGAGACCCTGCTGCGCTGGTCGTCGGAGGTCGCGCCGGAGCACGAACCCTCACCGGCGGTCCTGGAGGCGTGGCGGCTGCTCGGCCTCACGGCGGGGACGGTGCCCGTGCGGGAACTCGCCGACCGGACCGGCTGGAGCCTGCGGCACCTGGAGAACCGGTTCCGCGAGCAGATCGGGCTCGCCCCGAAGAGCCTGGCCCGGGTCCTGCGGCTGAACCGCGCCATCCGGGAGCTGGCGGCGGGCGAGCGGGCCGCCGACACCGCGCTCGCGTGCGGGTTCTACGACCAGTCCCACCTCAGCCGCGAGTTCAGCGCGATGACGGGACTGCCGCCGGGCCGCTTCCTGGCCGCCGGCAACCGGACGAGCGCGTGGCTGACCGGCTGCCGGAACGGATCGCCCGGACCATCCGGATCGACCAGGTCGCCCGGATCACTCAGGTCGACCGGATCGACCGGAGCTCGTTTTCGTCCAATACCCGGAACCGGGCCGCGTGTGAGCCTTGCGGCGAACGGCCCGACAGGTCACGGCACTTCTTCTTCTGGAGCTCCCTCATGAACAAGGTACTGGCCGCTCTCACGGCTGCGGGCATCGCCGCCGCCTCCCTGGTCGCCGTCGCCCCCACGGCCTCCGCGGCAGGGTGCGTGACGACCGGGATCACGACGGGCACCGGCGGCGTCGGAACGGTGGCGTACAAAGCCGCCTCCGGCTGCGGCGACCTGAACCTGACCTACGCCGACGACACCAACCTCGGCTGGGAGGAGTACGCGGGCTACTACAAGAACGCCTCCGGCACCTGGACCCAGGGCTCGCGCGGCTACGTCTACGTGGAGGACGGCTGGTACGGCCTGGACCAGGTCGTCCTGGTCTCCGGCCTCACCAGCGGCCGGGCGTTCAGCGTCGCCAGCCGCTGGGAGGGCGGCGACTACGTCCAGATCACCCACTGACACCGGGCGTGGGGCCCCCCCCCCCAGCGGGGGGGCCCCCCCCCCCCCCCCGCCCCCCGTCCCGCCCCGAGCGCCACGGAGGTCGCGCCGGCCATGCCTCGTCCCGCCCGCCACTCGCACCGTCCCGGCCGCCTCCGAGCCGCCGCCCTGTGCGCCGCCGCCCTGCCCGTCCTCCTCGGCGCCTGCACGGCCACCCCGGCCCCGGGCGCCCCCGCCCCGGACGCCCCGCAGCCGCACGCCGCCGCCACGCCCGCCCCGGTGTCGTACGCCATGCCGGCGGACGCCGTGTCCCTGGTGCTGCCGACGACGGGCGAGGGCACCCGGTGGACGCAGGGCCTGGACGCCTTCGGGCGGCTGGCCGCCGCATGGGCGGTCGACGGGTGCGCGCGCCGGCTCGGCGTGCCCGTGCCGGACTCGCCGCCGCCGATGTTCACCCGGTACTCCGGCCTGCCCGACCTGGACTTCCTCGACGCCCACGGCTTCGGGGGCGGCACCGCCGTCCCCGGCACGCCGCCCGCGACGCGACCCACGACGGACCCGTCCGCCCGACTCGGCCCGGAACCGCGGCGGTGTCTCGCCGAAGGAAGGGCCGTGGGGCGGGAACTCGCCGCGGTCTACGCCCGGCTGCAGTCGGGCTGGTTCGCGGAGGTCGCCTCGGTCGACCGGGCGCCCGCGGTCCGGCAGGCCTACGCCGGCCTCGGCGACTGCCTCGCCGCCCACCAGGTGAACGCCCGCGACGAAGCGGCCTTCCTCACCCTCGTCGACCAGCGCCTCCAGGCCGCCGACACCACCGCCGCCCGTGGTCTGGGGAGCGTCTACGCGACCTGCATGAAGCCCGTGGAGGCCGCGCGGGAGCCGCTGCGCGCGAAGGCGGCGGCGGCGTTCCGCGTCTCGAACTCCGCCGAGATCACCCGGGTGCGCAGCGAACTCCCCCAGAAGATCGACGAGTTGGAGAAGCGCTACCGGATCCGGATCTCGTTCCCCACGACCTGAGGTACCGGATCAGCCGCAGCAGTCCGGTTCGAGGCCCGCCGGGAGACGTTCGCCGCCGAAGACGGCGACCGTGGCCTCCTCGCCGCCGAGGGCGGCGACCGCGAGCAGCAGGGAGCCGGCGGTCCAGCTGGTCTGCTCCTCGGGCCAGACGGCCTTGTCGGCCTCCTCGTCGCCCTCGAAGACGTACCCCGTCCAGTACATGCCGTTCTCGGCCCGCAGGTGCCCGATGTCCTGGAGGACCGCGAGGGCCCGGTCGGACTCCCCCATCGCCCAGAGCGTGAGGGCCAGCTCGCAGGACTCGCCGCCCGTGACCCACGGGTTCGGCACGACGCACCGCACGCCGAGGCCGGGCACGACGAACGTGTCCCAGTCGGCGTCGATGCGGGCCTGCGCCTCGGGCCCGGTGATCGCGCCGCCGAGGACCGGGTAGTACCAGTCCATCGAGTAGCGCGACTTGTCGAGGAAGCGTTCGGGGTGCCGGCGGATCGCGTGGCCGAGCGCCCCCGCCGCCAGCTCCCAGTCGGGCTGTGCCTCCTCGCGGACCTCGGCGATGGCGAGGGCGCAGCGGAGTGCCTGGTGGATCGACGAGCTGCCGGTGAGCAGCGCGTCCTCGACCGCCGTGCCGTCGGGCTCGCGCTTCCAGCCGATCTGGCCGCCGGGCTGCTGGAGCCCGAGGACGAACTCGACGGCCGCGTAGACGACGGGCCACATCCGGTCGAGGAAGGCGTCGTCGCCGGTGGACAGGTAGTGGTGCCAGACGCCGACCGCTATGTACGCGACGAAGTTGGACTCCCGGCTGCGGTCGGTGACCCGGTCCGCCTCCCCGTCCTGGTAGGCCGCGTACCAGGAGCCGTCGCCGTTCTGGTGCCGGGCGAGCCACTCGTAGGCGCGGGCGGCCGCGGCGTGCTCACCGGCCGCGTCCAGGGCCATGGCGGCCTCGGTGTGGTCCCACGGGTCGAGGTGGTGTCCGCGGAACCACGGGATGGCGCCGTCCTCGCGCTGCCCGGCGAGTATGCCTGCGACGGTCTCGGCGGCCTGCTCGGCGGTGAGCACCCCGGGCAGGACGAGGTGCTCCGCGATCCGCTCGGGGCTCGTCACTTGGCGTCGGCCTTCGGGAGGTGCGGCTTGGTCGCGTACGCCACGAAGCTCTTGCCGACGACCGGGTTGAGCAGCTGCTCGGCGACCCGGGTCAGGGCGGGCTTCTTCATGATGTCCCAGACCAGCAGCTTGTGGTACGCGCGGACCGGCAGCGCCTTGTCGTTGTCGACGCCGAAGGCGCACTTCAGCCACCAGTACGGCGAGTGCAGCGCGTGCGCGTGGTGGGTGCCGTACGGCCGGAGCCCGGCCTGCCGGATCTTGCCGAGGAGCTCGTCCGCCTTGTAGATGCGGATGTGGCCGCCCTCGACCTCGTGGTACGCGTCGGAGAGCGCCCAGCAGACCTTCTCGGGGCCGTACCGCGGCACGGTGATCGCGATCCGGCCGCCCGGCTTGAGGACGCGGACCATCTCGGCGAGCACGCCCTTGTCGTCCGGGATGTGCTCCATGACCTCGGAGATGATCACGACGTCGAAGGACTCGTCGGGGAAGGGCAGGTTGAGCGCGTCGCCCTCCATGGCCGTGGCGGTCGCCCCGGCGGGGGCCTCCCCGGCCTCCTTCATCGCCGCGAACCACTTGGCGACCTCGCGGATCTCCTCGCCGTTCTGGTCGAGGGCCACGACCTGCGCGCCGCGCCGGTAGCACTCGAAGGCGTGCCTGCCCGCACCGCAGCCCAGGTCGAGCACACGATCGCCGGGGGCGAGCGGGAAGCGGGTGAAGTCGACGGTCAGCACGAGATCCTGCTTTCGGGGTTGAAGGTTGTGGGCAAGCGTTCCGCCGGGGCGGAACGGGTGGGCACAACCCACCCGCCGGACTGCGCCCGGCGACGGCGGCGCGCCGTCACCGGCGGACTCCCGCACCCTGGCGGGCGACGGCCTCCCGGTACAGCTCGGCCGTGCCCTGCGCCGCGCGCGCCCAGGTGAACCTCGCGAGCACCCGTGCCCGCCCCGCCGCACCGAGCCGGGCGCGCAGCTCGGGGTCGCCCAGCACCCGCCCCAGCGCGGCGGCCAGCGCCCCCGCGTCGCCCGGCGGCACCGCCAGACAGGTCTCGCCGTCGGGCCCGGCGACCTCGGGGATGGCCCCGCCGGTGGTGGCCACCAGTGGCGTCCCCGTGGCCATGGCCTCGGCGGCCGGCAGCGAGAACCCCTCGTACAGCGAGGGCACGCAGGACACCTGCGCCGAGCGCACCAGGTCGACGAGTTCGGCGTCGCTGATGCCCTTGACGAACTCGACGGCGCCTTCGAGCCCGTACCGCTCGATGGCCGCGGCGACGGGGCCCTGCTCGGCGCGCTTGCCGACGACGACGAGGTGGGCGTCGGGGTTCTCGGTGCGGAGCTTGGCGAGCGCCTCGACGAGGTGGACGAGGCCCTTGAGGGGGACGTCGGCGCTGGAGGTGGTGACGATCCGGCCGGGGACCTCGGCGACGGCCGGGTCCGGGGACCAGAGGGTCGTGTCGGCGCCGATGTGGACGACCTGGATGCGGTCCTCGCGGACGCCGAGGTGCTCGACGATCTCCTGGCGGGAGGTGCCGGAGACGGTGAGCACGGACTCCATGCGGCGGGCGACCCGCTTCTGCATGCGGGTGAAGGCGTACCAGCGGCGGACGGAGGCGCGGCGCTTCCAGTCGGCGGCGGCGTCGAGTTCGAGCTGCCGGTCGACGGTGATGGGGTGGTGGATCGTGGCGACGAGCGGTGCGCCGAGGGCGCGGGCGCCGCCGAGGAGCCCGTATCCGAGGGTCTGGTTGTCGTGGACGACGTCGAAGTCGCCGCGCCGGGCGGCGAGCATGCGCCGGGCGCGCAGGGAGAAGGTGAGGGGCTCGGGGAAGCCGCCGGTCCACATGGTGGCGACCTCGAGTCCGTCGATCCAGTCCCGGTACTCCTCGCGCTTCGGCGTCCGGAAGGGGTCCGGCGAGCGGTAGAGGTCGAGGCTCGCTATCTCGGTGAGCGGCACGCCCTCGTCGAGGGTGGGGTACGGCTGGGAGCCGATGACCTCGACGGAGTGTCCGAGACGGGCGAGTTCGCGGGACAGGTGCCGGACGTAGACGCCCTGCCCGCCGCAGAACGGGTTCCCCTTGTACGTGAGGAGAGCGATCCGCAACGGTCCGTCACCGGCCGCGGTGACGCCCTGTCGGGGGCCTGCCTCTATGGCCTCAGCGGTCATGCGCGACCCCCTTCGAGCGTGCGTTTCGCCGGAGCGTAACCGCTCGCGCTAATCTAGAACAAGTTACAGACTTGATCGTTCGGGATCTTCTCGCCCGGCCGCCCACCGGTCTTCTCGATCCTCCGGGGAGGACAGAATCTACCGGCAGGTAGCTCCGCCGTGAGAGCCGGAACAGGTGATTCGCGCCACGGCGGCGGCACCGCTACTGTCGCTCCCCACCGCACGGAACGGGACCTCATGACCGCAGAGAACAGAGCGGACCACAGACCCGCATCGCCGCCCCTCACGGAGCGCCAGGAGGCGCGGCGCCGCCGCATCCTGAACGCCAGCGCCCAGCTCGCGGCGCGGGGCGGCTTCGACGCCGTGCAGATGCGGGAGGTCGCCGAGGCGGCCGGGGTGGCCCTGGGGACGCTGTACCGCTACTTCCCCTCCAAGATCCACCTGCTGGTCGCGACCATGCAGGACCAGCTCCAGCACATGCACACCACCCTGCGGAAGCGGCCGCCCGCCGGCGCCGCCCCGGCCGAGCGGGTCGCGGAGACCCTGATGCGGGCGTTCCGCGCGCTCCAGCGGGAGCCGCAGCTGGCCGACGCGATGGTGCGGGCGCTGACCTTCGCCGACCGCAGCGTGAGCCCCGAGGTCGACACGGTCTCGCGGCTGACGACCGCGATCATCCTGGACGCGATGGGCGCCGACCACCCCACTCCGTCGCAGCTCTCCGCGGTCCGGGTGATCGAGCACACCTGGCACTCGGCGCTGATCACCTGGCTGTCCGGGCGCGCGTCGATCGCACAGGTGAAGATCGACATCGAGACGGTCTGCCGGCTCATCGACCTCACGGCCCCGGAGCCGGAGACGTCCTGACGGGTGCCGCCCGCGCCCCCGGCGGTCCGGCCCCCGGCGGTCCGGCCGCCG